>JALOMS010000012.1 GCA_025455345.1 Thermoflexibacter sp.
AACACACCTATCCCGATAAAGTATTTTTTTATTCATAACTATTTGATTAACAATTACTTTAAAGGATATTTTATAAAACACATGATTTTGAGTATAATAAATTCATTATTAACAAATTACACGCTATTGAAATACATTATCGGGATAGGTACGCTAAAAAATTTATTGATAAGTATCATATCAATAAGCATTTGGGGTTGTAGTTTCGAACAAAAAAATGCGTTTACGCCCAAAGAAGTTTATAAATCCAATGATTTAATCATCATCCAACTTACTAAAAATTCTTTTCAACATATCTCCTATAAACAAACTAACGATTTTGGGAATGTCCCTTGCAATGGTCTTGTGGTAAGAAATAGTAACGAAGCAATTATTTTTGACACTCCTACCAATGATAAAAGTGCGGGAGAGCTGATTAAATGGATAAAAGCAACACTTAATTGCAAAATAAATGCAATTATTCCGACTCACTTCCACGATGACTGTCTGGGAGGATTAAAAGCCTTTGCAGAAAATGATATTCCTTCTTATGCGTATTTCAAAACCATTGAACTTGCCAAAGAAAATAAGATGGTTGTTCCCAGAAATAGCTTCAAAGATTCACTTATTTTAAAAGTAGGAAATGAAAATATTATTGCCAAGTTTTTTGGAGAAGGACATACAAAAGACAATGTAATTGGTTATTTTCCAAGCGAAAATATCATGTTTGGAGGGTGTTTAATCAAAGCATTGGAGGCAAGTAAAGGTTACTTAGGTGATGCCAATGTAGCAGATTGGTCAAGTACGGTAGTGAAAATTAAAAATGAGTACCCCAGCGTAAAACTTGTTGTACCTGGGCATGGAGAATTTGGGAATATTAGACTACTCGATTACACAATTGACTTATTTGGAACTCGATATTTTGGAGAGGAAAATACTAATAAAAGTAAGTAGGTGTACAAATTTGAATTTAAGGGAAATGGCAATATATTGAAGTAATTAATTTTACTAATTTCGCATTTCTAATTCTAATAACATATACAAAGCCATGCCTACACTCCAATTTAAAGGGAAAAATATTGTTTGGAATCATCACCTTAGCCTACCCTACCATACCCTCGAAGAAGTTCCCACCTTGCACTTTCATCAAGAGCAAAGCGATGGTAATCTCATCATAGAAGGAGATAACTTATTAGCTCTCA
The DNA here is from genome assembly GCA_025455345.1 of Thermoflexibacter sp. Classification (GTDB taxonomy): domain Bacteria; phylum Bacteroidota; class Bacteroidia; order Cytophagales; family Thermoflexibacteraceae; genus Thermoflexibacter. Next base: position 1,182 of record JALOMS010000012.1, read on the forward strand.
AATCCTTACTCCCTATTTATGCCAATCGTATCAAATGTATTTATATAGACCCGCCTTACAATACAGGAAATGAAAATTGGGTCTATAATGATAGGGTAAGTAGTCCGCTTATCCAAGCATGGTTAGGACAAACCGTAGGCAAAGATGACCTCACAAGACACGACAAATGGCTGTGTATGATGACTCCAAGATTAAAACTATTGCGGGAATTGCTCAGCGACAAAGGAGCTATTTTCATTAGCTTGGACGAGAATGAGCTTTTTAATTGTAAAGCCCTCATGGACAATATTTTTGGAGAAGAAAACTTTAAGAATCTGATAGTAATACGCAAAGGGATTAAAAGCGTACAAGCGCAGTTTGAGACTATTGATAGACTTAATTATGGAATAGAATACCTCTTAGTTTATACCAAAGACGCACAATTTAGATTTAAAAAATTTGAAATAGAATTAGAAAATGCAAAAGGTGGAACTTGGAACAATCATTGGCGAGGAACGGATAGACCCTCAATGCGGTATGAGTTGTTTGGTATTAAACCTATTACAGGACAGTGGCGTTGGGGGGAACAAAGAAGTAAGATTGCCATAGAAAACTATAAACAATGTATGGCAGACATTAGCAAGAAAGAGCAGGAAATCTCTCAGGAAGAAATAGATAGATGGTTTGTCAGAAAGACCGAAGAAACAGGAGAAGAACCCGACCTGCTTAGACTTTCGCACACAGGGAAGCCCGAACACTACGTTCCGCCTTCTGAAAGCAAATTGGCAAGTAGTCATTGGAGTGATTTGAAACCTAATGGGAGTAGCCAACTCAAAGCAATTTTTGGCAAAAAAGTATTTGAAACACCCAAATCTACGGACTTGGTGAAGCGCATTATCAGTTTTGTAGAAGGTGATGACAAGGACATTATTGTACTTGACTCCTTTGCAGGTTCGGGAACTACCATGCACGCCGTCATGGAACTCAACAAAGAAGATGGGGGTAATCGCAAGTGCATATTAGTCCAAATGAATGAAAATCAACAAATTAACATTTGTCGGGATATTACCAGAGAGAGAGTCAAGAGAGCAATTGAAAAATATGGCTATAAGAGTGGGTTCTCGTATCTCAAAGTAGGTATCCAAATAGACGAGGAGAGTTTGTTGGCGGGACAGTTGCCTAACTATCAGCAATTTGCAGAATACGTCTATTATCTGGCAACGGGAAAGTATCTGGAAGATAAGTCAAAAATAAATCCTACCACAGGGTGGATAGGAGAGATAAATGGGCAATCCATTTACCTTCTGTACCATCAAGACTATGAGATACTTACTTCTACGGCTTTGGACATTCGCAAGGCAGAGATGATGCTTAGTAATGATACCAATAAGCGCAAAATAGTATATGCCCCAGTTTGTTTCTTAGACGAAAGCTATTTAGAAGAAAAACAGATAGAGTTTGTACAGATTCCTTACCAATTATTTGAAAATAGGAGATAAGCCGTAAAATAAGCAAACTTTACATTAAAAAATTACTATTTTTTCTTATAATAATTACATTTATAAAAAAAACATTATATTTGTATTCGTAAACAAAATTACCTCTTTGCCCTCTTTAGTTCATAGTTATATCCAATAATTTAATCTTGTTTTATTCCAAATTTTTATATTCCATTAAAAGAATATAACTATTCAAAGAATTTTCAAAAAAAGCAAAAAAAAACAGATTATTGCTTGCGAATATAGCTGTGTTTACTTAGTTTTGAAATCAATAACACCCCTTATAGACAGATTGCATAGTGCAATTGTTTTATTAGAAAAATACAATTTTTACTCTATCAGATGACTCACATAATCGTGCATTTTGACTTACTTTTAAACTTTTGATTTACTACCTAAAATAGCCAATTCTATGAAAAATCTTTGGCAGGAAACGATTCATATTGGGATTACGTCTGATATGAGTTTTACGAAAAAAAGAAATATCAAAGTCATCAATATGGTGGTGGCGATGGTAATGGCGATGAGCCTTGTATATACCATATCTTCTCTCGCTTTCAACGAAGTGTTAGTCGCTTTAATCAATTTTTCTAATGTGATTGTCGCATTGGTTGGATATTTCTTGCATTACAAGCACCGCTATCAGTTTGCAAAGTTTATTCTGATTTTCCATAGTATATTTTTATTTGTGGGCTTTTCTATACTATTTGGAGAAGAGTTAGTTACAGAAAATTTTGCTTTTTGGGGAATCGTATTTGTCTCTTTAATCTATAATAAGAGAGCTTATATCATTATCTTTTGTACGTTATATATACTTGCTTTTATTTTCGTAAGGACTTATTTTCATCTTGGTTATCAGCCTTTTGTACAGATTCCTGTTATTGAATACTTCTATCACATCAATCTGATAATGCCTTTCGTATTGATATTTTTTACGCTCCAACTTTTTAAGAAAGAAACTGGATTTTTCCAACATGAGGTAGAGCTAAAAAATGCAGAACTATATCAACAAAAAGAAGAAATAGAGACTCAAAGAGATAATCTATCCCAACTCAATGAGGAAGTAATCGCCCAAAGAGATGAATTGGAAGATAAAAACCGAGAAATCACTCGTAAAAACAAGCAAATTACTGATAGTATGAACTATGCACGACGCATACAATCTGCGATGTTGCCCAAATTATCAAGTATTAAACATTTTTTGCCTGAAACTTTTGTCTTTCACTCTCCTAAAGATATTGTAAGCGGTGATTTTTATTGGTTTGAACCTGTGCAACCTGTTTATTCGTCTGTAACCAATGACCGCAGGGGTGGAGGCGTATTCATTGCCGTAGCGGATTGTACAGGACATGGCGTTTCTGGGGCAATGATGGCAATGTTGGGCATGAGTTCCTTGTCGCAAATAGTCAATGAGCTAAAAGTTACCCAACCAGCCCAAATACTGTATGAGTTAGATACTAATATCCGCAAACATCTTAAGCAAGATGGAAGTAGCTCAGATTTGAGAGATGGTATGGATATAGCCTTGTTGATGTTTGATATTGATTTTCACAAGATTTATTTTGCTGGAGCGCAAAGACCTTTGTACTTAGTTCGCAACAAGGAGCTAATCGAGTACAAGGGAGATAAAAACCCTATCGGCAGTGGCTTCTACGAAACCAAAACCTTTACTTTGCACGAGATAGACCTTCTGCCAGATGACATTATTTATATCTGCACTGATGGTATTACAGACCAGTTTGACAGAGAAAACAAGACCAAATTTGGCTCTAAACGATTGAGAGAGTTATTGCAAGAATTACAAAAACATGATTTCAAAGAGCATGAACATCAAATCACTACTATTTATAGAGATTGGAAAGGGCGAAATGTTCAAATGGATGATGTGTTGTTGATAGGCATTAAATTCTAAGAATCAGTGATTTGTAATACTTTGCGTATTTTTTGAAGGTTTTTAGCATAGAAACTGCACCCAAATACAGATTTTGACAAATGCTCCACTTTGGATTTAAACCTGAAGTGGAGCATTTGGGACTATTAGGCTGTCTAATAATTTTGTTTAATGTTTTGTAGTTATTTATTAAACAAAATTATTCCCCAAATATAAACTTTTTTCAATAGTCTGTGTTTATATAATTGTGATTTCACAATTTACATGGACAAGTCCTTTGATGTAGTTTGCCCTCATTCATTTTTTATTATTTCTTGAATGAGCCATTGTAAACAAAGTAATAAGGTCGCATAATAACTAATCAGACATTAGCGACTTGTTTTTTAGAAATCTCTGATTATCATATCTGTCAAAAGTATGTTTGTTTTTTGCTGACTTTACAAAGAGTCAAGCAAGCTATTTATTGAATGAATAATTTTAAAATCAAAATCTCAAACAGCCAAGTTTATAATCAATGAAAGTATCCATATTCCGTAAGGAACATTTTAATGCCGCTCATCGTTTGCATAATCCTCAATGGACAGACGAGATGAATACAAAAGTATTTGGCAAATGTAATAACCCTAATTTTCATGGTCATAACTACGAACTCGTGGTCAGAGTAACAGGAGAGGTCAATGCTGATACAGGTTATGTGATAGACACGAAAATCCTCAGCGACCTTATCAAAGAACAGGTCTTAGACCGATTTGACCACAGAAACTTGAATTTAGAGGTAGAATATTTTAAACAATTGAACCCAACAGCCGAGAATATTGCTATAACTATTTGGCAATTACTCCGTCCTCATTTAAACCAAAACTTAGATTTAAAAATCTTTCTTTATGAAACAGAACGAAATTTTGTTGAATTCCCTGCATAAGGGTAATGGACATAAACACCACAGACATATTAATGAAACCAGCCAAATGCACGAGGATATTGGAGATGGACATATATTGACTTCTCTTAATACGCCTCTTCGCGAAGACGCATTCCAACTGGACGATGAGCTAAAAATAGAACTAATAGAAAAGCATTTCGAGCAGATTATGCACATTCTGGGCTTAGATTTGTCTGATGATAGCCTCAAAGGTACGCCACATCGGGTAGCAAAAATGTATGTGAAAGAAATCTTTAGTGGCTTAAATCCTACGAACAAACCTTCTGCCAAACTATTTGATAATCAGTACAATTATAATCAAATGTTAGTAGAGAAGAATATTACATTTTATTCTACTTGTGAGCATCATTTTGTCCCTATTTTTGGCAAAGCCCATGTTGCCTATTTTTCAAGTGGCAAGGTGATTGGTCTTTCTAAACTAAATAGGATAGTGCAGTATTTTTCCAAACGACCACAAGTACAAGAGCGATTGACTAACCAAATTGGAGAAGAGTTAAAAAAAGCCTTGAATACAGAAGATGTAGGTATTATCATGGACGCTTATCATCTTTGTGTATCTTCCAGAGGGGTACAAGACACCAATAGTAGTACAGTAACTGCCTTTTTTTCAGGAAAGTTTAATGATGAAAATACAAAAGCAGAGTTTTTAAAATATGTAGAGATGAAGACCTCTCTATAAGATTTTAGAAAATTAGTATTTCTTATACAATATAAAAATGCAACTACTTGATATATTTTAAATTATCAAATAGTTGCATTTTGTAAGTGGAGAATATCGGAGTCGAACCGACGACCTCTTGCATGCCATGCAAGCGCTCTAGCCAGCTGAGCTAATCCCCCATAGTTAGCCATGCAAATTTAGTAGCTAAAAGCCAAAAAACAATTATTCCTCACAAAAAACTTTGCCTATTTATTAGCTATGAGCATTTCGACGACCTTATCTAACACCTCGTCAAATTTTTCAGCGTTTTCCATGCCATCAGCTATTAATGCTTTAAGATTTTCTGGACTTGCATTGTCCATATCGGACTTTGCCTCCGTCAGTATTGGATTTACCCTTACGTATTGGTCTCTTAGCCCAATAGCTTCATAAATTTGCAAGAGTTGGTAGTCAATAGTTTTAGAAACGCCATCCATCATAATATCCAATACAGGTTTGACCCATTCTACTACTCCCCATTTTTTTACTCTGTTGTATTCATAAGTTTTGTTAGATGCTCCTGTACCTATAGAGAAAATAAACATTTCAGAAGCAGTCAGTTTATCATCTTCTTTGCTAAAATATTGGGTGGCTTCTGCAAAGGCACAAAGTGCTGGATTATTGGCAAACACACCTCCATCTATCAAAGGATAGCTTACTCCAGATAGAGAAGTGGCTAAGGCTACCTCGAAGTAAGTAGGAGCGGCAGAGGTAGCCCTTGCTACCTCCCGAAGATAAAAATCATAGGCAGTAATCAAACATGGCTTCACAAGTTGGCTCAGTTTCAAATCTGCCAAATATTGGGTAAGTACATTTTCTATATATTTAGAGGGATATTTTTCCTCTATAATACCCGTTAGTGATTTGACTTTTTGCCAGAGAGGAATACTAAAAATCGTATTTCCATTTTTGATATAAAGGTCTACAGCTTCCTGTGCGGAGTATTTGGGACGTAGAGAATTTTTCTCGTCAGGACACAACAGGATACAAGTCAATATGCCCCCTGTACTCGTGCCTGCGACTAAGTCAAAGTAATCAGCAATCCTTGCTTCGGGATTATTTTCACGAACTTGCAACTTTTTTTCTAAAGCAACTAAAATCTTTCCTGGCACAATACCTCTTATTCCGCCTCCATCTATGGAAAGAATACGTATTAATTTTTTACCCATAATGATAAGATAGAAAATACTAATTGTTTAAATCTTTCTTTATTTACTCAAAAGTAAGTGGAAAAATTTAAAAAATAGAAGGAAAATATATCAAAATGGAAGAAAAATTAACTATATACGGCTTGTTGAGTAATAGATTGAATAGAGAGAAGTAAGTCTTGAGGAGCAGTTACGTAGTTTTCATATCGTTTAATACATTCGCGAACAGCTTTTTCTTGTTCGTATGTGGTGCGGCAATAAGGACAATGAGCAACTTGATTCATACAAAAATCTACTTCGTTCTTATCGCCTTCTCCGTCCAACACTAAGTCTATAATATTCCTAAAATATTGCTGTTTATCAGTGAGCTTTTCCATAGTCGTAAAAATTTGATTTACAGATTAACAGTTTCCAAAAATGAGTTTAGATGTTATTTATTATTCAGGGATAGTATAATCGTTATCAGTTGTATTATAACCTAATTTTTTTGCGTAACTTTCTAATGTTTGTTTTAAAATAGACCTCGCTCTGTGCAAACGAGAGCGTACCGTTCCAATAGGAATATCCAAAATCTTTGCCATTTCTTCGTAAGTAAAACCTTCCAAATCACATAAGATAATCACTGTACGAAAATCTACTGCCAAGGAATTAATCGCATTACTGACTTCATCTCCTATGAGGTCTTGTACTGTTTCAGAGCGCAAATCAACAGTTATATCTTCATCAACATCATCAGAGTTATATACATTTTCTACCTCTTGATAATCTACTTTAGCAGGTTGGCGAGATTTTTTTCTGAAGTCATTGATGAAACTGTTTTTCAATATCTTGAACAACCATGCCTTTGCATTAGTTCCTTGTTCGAAGGAATTAATGAAACGAAATGCCTTTAAATAAGTATCTTGGACTAAATCTTTCGCATCGTCCTCGTCTAAGGTTAGTTTATAGGCAAAATTATACATAGAATCCACATAAGGAAGGAATTCTTTGCGGAATACAGCATCTTTTTCTTGCTCTGAATAATTGGTATTAGGCATATAAGGTATTAAAATCAGTGATTTGCTCCAATTAAAATGCTAATTAACAAATAAATACCAATTTGTAAAACATAATATAGGTAATTTTTGATTATTTAAGCAATTTTATATTTGGATGTCCTAAAATAAATATAAAACGTGTACTTATCTTTTAATGTAATTCGTAAACTATTTCTGGTTCTTGGGCTTCCATGATTCCTTTTTCATTGATTTCTGTCAGTTGGACAGTTTTTAACTCATTGATAAGCAGAGGGTCATATTTGGCACTTACCCTGATATAATTTTCTGTAAATCCGTGCATTTTCCCATCTTCGATGTCATTCTCAAAGAGTACAGTGGCTATTTTATTGACATTTTGTTCGTAAAAAAATCTCTTTTTCTTATCTGAAAGTATGTGCAACATTTTAGAGCGGTCATTACGAGTTTTATGAGGGACTATTTCTTTGATTTTTAGTGCGTCTGTATTTGCTCTTTCTGAATAAGTAAATACGTGCAGATAAGATATGTCCAATTCATTTAAGAAATGGTAAGTTTCCAAAAAATCTATGTCAGTTTCAGCAGGAAAGCCTACGATTACATCTACGCCTATACAACAATTAGGCATTAATTGTTTGATTTTGTGTATTCTATCTGCGTATAGTTCTCTTTGATAACGGCGATACATGAGTCGTAAGATTTTGTTACTTCCTGACTGCAAAGGGATATGAAAATGCGGTACAAATTTTTTAGACTGTGCAACAAACTCAATAATCTCGTCCGTCAATAGATTTGGCTCAATAGATGAAATCCTAAATCGCTCTATGCCTTCGACTTGGTCTAACTCTTTGATTAAATCTATAAAGCGATATATACGTTTTCCGTTGATGATGCCGTAATCACCTGTATTTACACCCGTCAATACGATTTCTTTGATTTCTTTTGTAAGGGCTATTTCTTTGGTTTTTGCTAAAATATTTTCTAATGTGTCGCTTCTGCTTTCTCCTCTTGCTAAAGGAATGGTGCAAAAGGCGCAGTTGTAATTACACCCATCTTGGACTTTCAAGAAGGTACGCGTGCGGTCTCCATAGGAAAAAGAATGGTGGAAAGCGTTTGCATGAGAGATGTCAGAAGCAAAAACTTGGGCTTGGGCAGGTCTTACAAAACCATCTAATAAGTCTATCAGGCGAAATTTTTCTGCTGCACCCAGAACGGCATCTACACCCTCTATACCACTGATTTCTTGGGGTTTGAGCTGTGCGTAGCATCCTATAATTGCCACATACGCATTAGGAGCAATGGCTCTGGCTTCTCTGACTATTTTCTTGCATTTTTTGTCTGCATGGTCTGTTACAGAACAAGTATTGATGATGAAAATATCAGGTGTATCTGTAAAATCTACTTTGCGATAGCCTTTCTGCTCAAACTGACGAGCAATAGTAGAGGTTTCAGAATAATTTAACTTACAGCCTAATGTATAAAATGCTACTTTTTTCACCTATTTATCCTTTTTTTGAATTTGAGGCGCAAAGATAACTATTTTTATAAAAAAAAGGATAGTTTTGCCCAAAAACTGCCTTAAGATTAATAAATAATTAATATGAACGAACAACTTAACGACCTACGAAACAGAATTGATGCGATTGATAACCAGCTTCTTGAACTTCTCAATCAACGTATGGAAGTCATCAAAGATGTAGGTAAGCTCAAAAGGATTAATAATGCAATTATTTATAGACCTGAAAGAGAAAAATCTATTCTTGACCGCCTTAATAGATTGAATAATGGCTTGATGACTGCTCCCGCAATTGAGGCGATTTTTTTGGAGATTTTTGCAGTAAGCCGTAATTACGAACTTCCTGAGCGGATTGCTTATTTAGGTCCAGAGGGGAGTTTTTCTCATCAAGCGGCAGAAAGTCGTTTTGGTTCTTTGAGTGATTATGTGGCTTTGGCAAATATCAAATCTGTATTTGAAAGTGTCTCTACGGGGAGGGTAAGATTTGGCATTATTCCTATTGAGAATAACCAAGAAGGTTCTGTGAAAGAAACGATAGATATGCTCAAAACCTCTGAGGTAAAGATAGTTGCTGAAATCCCGCTTAATATTCACTTTACGTTTGCTTCTATGGAAGACCGTCTGCATCGTATTAAGAAAATTTACTCTAAGGACATTGCTTTCCGTCAGTGTCAAAAGTTTATAGAGGAGTATTTTGGAGATGATAGTATGCAACTGATTCCTGTCGAGTCTACTTCTCAAGCCGCCAAGTTGGCATCTTTAGAGGCTGGCTCTGCGGCTATCTGTTCGGAAGTAGCGGCTAAGCTCTACCAACTGCCCTTACTTTTTGAGAATATAGAGGATAGTACCTTCAATCGCACACGTTTTTTGATTATTAGTAAAAACTTTGATAATCAGCATAGTGAGGGTTGTAAGACTTCTCTGATAGCCCAAATACCAGATGATACAGAGGCAGGAAGCCTTGCAAAGTTGTTGGAAGATTTTGGTAAAGCCGCTATTAATTTAACTAAAATAGAAAGCCATCCCTCTAAGGAAGGTGAAAGATTTAGCTATTGGTTTTTGATTGATTTTGATGGTCATTGCGAAGACGAGAAGGTAAAGCCTATTTTAGATAGGAACAAGGAGTTTATCAAAATCTTAGGTAGCTATGTCAAACTTTGCTAAGGTCAATCTATCCTATTTTGCTTTTCTAATACTACGTAGCTATCCTGCACTTCCATAGCTTGATAGATAGTATTATGAATTTTGTTGCGGATATTCTCATTATTTAGCTTGCGGTTGTGTGCAATTGGATAGCTTTTATTGGTCAAGAATATAAAAATCAAATCATACTTAGGGTCTATCCAGATACAAGTGCCTGTAAAACCTGTATGCCCATAAGTAGCAGGTGAGCAGTAACCAGAGGAAGGACCTCCAAAACCTCTAATAGGCTTATCCCAACCCAATCCTCTGCGATTGGATTCTACTTGACGCTTTTCTGTAAAATAAGGAATAGTGCCTGATTCGTAGTATTTTCTACCACCGTAATACCCATTTTGTAGGTGCATTTGTCCAAGTATTGCTAAATCATTGGCATTGCTAAATACGCCCGCATGTCCTGCGATACCACCTGCTAAAGCCGCATCAGGGTCATGTACATAGCCTTGTACGGTATTTTTACGGAAATGATTATCTTCTTCGGTAGGGGCTATTTGCTCTTTAGAAAACTTTTGTATAGGTAGATAAGTCATAGTGGCTAAGCCCAAAGGTTTGTAAAGTTCGTTCTCAACAAACTCATTAATAGGCTTTTGTAAGTGTTTTTCAGCGATTTGCTTTAAAATATAAAAACCAATATCGCTATATAAGTATCCATAATTATCTTTTCCTTTTTTCTTTCTTAATTCCAATTGGCTTGTCCACTTCCAGATAGAGTCTTTGATGGTACTTGAGGCAAATAAATTTTCATTGACTTGTATGTTAAAAGAGTCAGATTTTATGCTTCTTAAATAATTTTGTTTATGTTCTTTCCTTGACATAGCCTTCCACCAAAATGGCTCTTGTTGGACTAATCCTGCTTGATGAATAAGAATATCCCTCAAAATCAAATCCCCCTTATTAGTTCCTTTCAAATCAGGGAGATAAGTAGAAACTTTTTCATTAAGATTGATTTTCCCTTTTTCGTATAAGTGCATGATAGCTTGCATAGTAGCTACTACTTTTGTCAAAGAAGCAAGGTCATAAATAGTATTATCAGTTACAGGTTGTGATTTTTCGTATGTATAGTAGCCGTAGTTTTTATTGAAAAGAACTACTCCTTTGCGGGCTACCACTACCTGACATCCGGGAGTTGCTTTCATGTCTATTGCCATTTGGGCGATAGTGTCGATACGAGCAAGCATGGCACTATTGACCCCTACGCTTTCAGGCACAGAGGTATAGCGAAGGCGAGTAAGCAAAGGGACAAAATGTCCTGTGCCTTTGGGAAGTTTTTCTGAAACATCTATGGGCAGTCTTGCATGATTGCTTACTGCTCCAAAAAGTAACTGAGGGAGAAGGAGTTGTGTTAGAGTATTGTCTTCATAAGCACATATCAAATGATTAGATTCTTGATAATCTTGCAAAAGTATAGGTTCTCCAAAAACGACTACAATTACTTGAGTTTTTGTCTGAATATTTTGAATAAATTTCTTAGCGTCTTCGCTAACAATATTGTGAACCCCTATAATTACAACGCTTTTATTTTGTATTTTTTCGCAGATTGCATTGTATAAATGAGGATTATCAAATGCGTTTTTGCTTGTAATAGCATAACTCTCAAAGGGTGCATATTTGGACAGAAAGCGTTGAAAATCATTATCTTCTTTTGCTCCTATGGATACGGATGCAAAAGACAGTTTGTCTAATTGTGCAAAAGGTATAAGATTTCCTTCATTCTTGACCAAAGTAATTGCTTGTTCGTATAGCTTTTCATTGATTGCTTTTGCTTCAGCCGTATATAAATCTTTGATGATATTCTGCGGATTGACAGATTTAGGAGCAAATAAGCCTGTGGCAAACTTAGCTTTTAGCGCATTATAAAGTTTGTTCTCAATTTGTCTTTCTGATATTTTGCCTTCAGCTACTGCTTTTTTGATTTCTGCAATACTCTCATCAATATTTTTGGTAATAATTAAATCGTGATTTTCAAATAGTTGGACAAGGTCAGTAGCGGCGTATTGATGAGCTATTCCTTGTTTTACTTGATGGTTAAGCAAGGAAATACCTATGAGTGGATTCTCCTCTTTATTTTCAAAATTTTTCAATACATGGAGTACACCTTTATCAAACATTCCTTTGGCATACCAGTCTGTGAATGAGTTATTTATAAGACTGTCTTGTAAGCCTAAGTTAAAATGAATACCTAATCGGCGATATTGGCGTGCAATTTCAATTCCTGTTTGGGTGATTAACTGCTCGTTTTGGATAGCTCTGGTAGTAAGTAATTGGGGGAAAGTCGGAACGCTATCTACGACATTGGAAAGCCCTATCTCGCTATCTGCTCCGATAAGCAGAGGAATACGACTAAGACTTTGATATAAATTGATTGTATTAACTTGTTTGGAAGGACTGTCTTTGAAAAGTACAATTCCTCCTATATGGTGTATTTTTATTAATTCTTCTATTTCTGCTTGATTTTGTTGGGATTGGGTAAATGCGATAAAGAGTTGCCCTATCTTTTCATCTAAAGACATATCTCTTACCAGACTATCAATCCAACGTTGCTGTCTATGGAGATAATCATAGTAATATGTCTTTTTAGGGTCTTCATTTTTCTCCTTTAATTCCCTGATTTCTAATACATTCAAGCCATTACTTGGGCTAACTATCAAGAGTAAAAGTAATACTAATAGGTTAAAAAACACACCTTTGAACATAGACAATTTTTATTATGAGGTTGATGAATAAATAATGGTATAGTGTGCGTTGTCTTCGTTTTTTGCGAATATAAATCATATTTACTAATGTAAAAATTTTTCCTTCATAAAAAATTAAAGAAAAATTTATACATAAAAATAAATCAATTTCAATACCAAAAATTTGCTTTTTTGAATATTCTTGCTTAAACCCATATTTTTTACGCAGAATCTTTCTTTGTCAATACAAATTTGTTGATTTATTTGGTTTCTTTCGTAATTACTCCTGCTAAGGCAGATGCCGCAACTATGGCGGGAGATGCTAAATAGACTTCAGACTTAGGATTCCCCATTCTTCCTTTAAAATTGCGATTGGCGGCAGAGATAACCACTTCGCCATCTCCAGGTACGCCCGCATGCGCTCCTACGCAAGGACCACAACCAGAGCTACCAAAAGTAGCTCCTGCTTCTGTTAATACTTGGATTGTACCATCTTTGAGTGCGTCCAAAAAAACTTGTTTGGAAGCAGGTACTATCAGTAAACGCACATTGGGGTTTATTTGTTTGCCTTTTAATATATTGGCTACGATATGAAGGTCTTCTAAGCGTCCATTGGTACAAGTCCCCACAAAAGCAAAGTCTATTTTTTTGCCTATGACTTCGTTTATATTTCTAACATTATCAGGAGAATGAGGGATACTTATTTGTGGCTCCAAATGAGATAAGTCATATTCCAATGTTTGTATATAATCTGCGCCCTCATCTGGGAAAGTTGGTGTAAAATCATAGTCTAACTGCAATCCTGAAGGATGCACAATACCAGCTTTTGCACCCATTTCTATGGTCATGTTAGCTAAGACCATTCTACTTGCCAAAGTCATTTTTTCAGGAATTTCGCCCCAAAATTCTATGGATTGATAAGTAGCTCCTTCAATACCTAATTTGCCTGTTAAGAATAAGATAACATCTTTGGCACTTACGCCTTCTTGGAGTGTACCATTGAGAATGATACGAATAGTTTTAGGGACTTTGAGCCAAATCTTGCCTGTGAGCATGACAGCCGCTAAGTCCGTAGAACCTACTCCCGTAGAAAAGGCATTCAATGCGCCATAGGTAGTCGTGTGAGAGTCTGCACCTATAAATAATTCACTTGGTTTTACAAATCTATGCTCAACCATCAACTGATGACAAATACCCTCTCCTACATCGAATAACCTAATATTTTGCTCTTTGGCAAAATCTCGCATCATCTTATGTAGATTACTGATTTGTTGGGTAGGAGCGGGGGCGGCATGGTCTATTACCAAAGCGCATTTGCTTGAGTCCCAAACTTTAGTGCCATTCATTTCTTTGAAAGCAGTAATTGCATATGGAGCAGTAGTATCGCTTGCCATGATTCCATCTACATTGACTATTGCCAATTCGCTTTGATAGACAGGTTTTTCCGTATGCAAAGAAAGAATTTTTTCTGTAATAGTTTGTGGTTTCATCAGTGATTAAGAGATTGAATTTGAACTTATTTATGCATATAAGGCTAAGAATGTTGTCCACAAAGCACGAAACTTTGACAAAGTATGGTACTTTGTCAAAGTTTTCACAAAATAATTGGTAATTATACTTTTACAGATTACTATGCATCATACATAAGTCTGTAATACTCATCTGCCATTCTTCCCGAATCGAAATAAGGAGTTATCTCTGACATACTTCGCTTCATTAATTCCAGCCACTTATCATGGTGGTCATAATACAATGGAATTATCTCATTTTCGAGGATATCGTACATATTTTGACAATCTAATTTGTCCTGCTCGTCAAGTGTCATATTGGTATCTACGGGAGGAATAATAAAAGCATTTTCTCCATGCCTTGCAAATTCGGCTACCCAACCGTCCCAAATAGAAAAATTGATAGAGCCATTCATTGCGGCAGTCATTCCACTGGTTCCTGAGGCTTCTTGAGGTCTGCGAGGCGTATTGAGCCATACATCAGAACCGCATTTGAGTAAACGAGAGAGTGTAAGTTCATATCCTGTAAGTACCGCACAATTAGGCATTTTCTGTGTATAGCGTACTATGTGATTGAATGTGCTAATGCCGTACTGGTCAAGTGGATAGGGTTTTCCAGCCCAAATAATCTGGATAGGTTTATCTTTACGAGAAATTAGTGCCATAAATCTCTCGTAATCAGCAATAAGTAAATCTGGACGCTTGTATCCCGCAAATCGTCTTGCCCAGACAATGGTCAGTACGTCAGGGTCAAAGAGTTCGCCTGTCTGGTCGCCTACTGTTTCAAACAAACGTTTTTTCAAATGTCTTTTTCTCTTTAATAATGCTTCATCATCGTGTACAGACAAGGCTTTTATTAAGTCTGTATCAGCCCAATACCGTTTGTTTTGAGCATTGGTAATGGAAATGATTGGACAAATTCCAGAGTTGCCTTCCCACATTTTTCGTGAAACCTCTCCATGTATTTTAGATACCCCGTTTGCTATTTTAGCCATTCGCAGTGCGGTCAGCGTGTAATCTAACTCATCTCCTTCGATGCCAGCGATTTTGCGAACTTCATGCAAAGGTGTAAAATTGAAGAAGCTCATTTTTTCTAAAAGCCAAAGTTCATGGACTGCATTTCCTGCTTTTTCGGGGGTGTGTGTAGTAAAGACAAATCTTTTCTTTACCTCTTCTAAGTCTCTATATTTGGAATACAAATAAAAGGCTACAGGAAGCGCATGACCTTCGTTGATGTGATAAATATCTGCCCCGCCCAATGCCTCTACGACTTTTGCTCCACCTATACCCAGTACGATGCTTTGGGCAATACGCGCCGCCAAGTCTCCATCATAGAGTTTGTGTGTAATCGTTTGTGCCAAAAAATCATTTTCGGGAATATCAGTAGTAAGCAAGTACATAGGTACGGTATTGAATATCTCAGGGCGCAAGTACAAGGCTTTGACGTAAATCTGATGTCTATCCACGTACACAGGAACAATAATTCCTGTATCTTCCAAAAAGTTGTAGTTTTTTGCCTGCCATTGCACAGTCATCTGGCGAAACTCATCACTGGTTTGGTTAAAATAGCCATATTTCCAATGAATGCCTATCCCAATAAAGTTTTGTTTTAGTTCGTACGCACTCCTCATGTGAGAGCCAGCTAAGTAACCCAAACCACCCGCATAGAGTTTTAAAGGTTGATGAATCGCAAATTCCATACAAAAATAAGCAACTCTTTTGCTGTATTTAGGACTCGGTGTATAAGGGTGTTGCCAAGTGTTGAATTTTTTTTCTGACATAGGTTTTATTGCAAGGTTTTTAAAGGTTTAATACTAAAAAGAATCATTAATATGGTATTTGAGCATACAATTTAAAGGAAAATTTGCTGTAAACAATACTTTTTTAAGATTTTTCCATATAAACATGAGGGATATTGTCTTCCATATAAATCTCACTAATTTGGCGAAATCCCAAACTCTCATAGAAGCGTCTTAGGTAGAATTGCGCTCCAATCTTGATAGCTTGACTACCAAAAAGTCTTTCACTCTCACTGATAGCGACTTGCATTAGTTGTTTGCCAATTCCAAACTTGCGAATCTCGCTTGCTACGATTACCCTCCCTATGCTTGCCTGCTCGTAAGTAACCTTCTTATCAAAGAGACGAGAGTAAGCAACTAACCGATTGTCAAGCCAACCCATACAGTGGTATGCTTGTTGGTCTTTGCCGTCCATATCTTGGAACACACAGTTTTGCTCTACAACAAAAATAGCAGAGCGAAGTTGTAAAATAGCATATAATTCATCTACTGTCAGCTCGACAAATGGCTTAGTCAGCCAAGTAATATTTAATTTGTTTTCCATAGAATATGTGTTCGGTATTTCTTTGTTGTGATTTATAGGACTTTATGAAAAATTTCACTCAATTTATTTTAATAGACTATTGTAAAAGGCAAGCGCACTCTCCAATGTTTTTCTATCATCAAAATCAACTTTGTTTTTATCTAAGTACTCCTCGAATTCCTTTTCATATTGATTAAGGACATTGAGTAGCCCTTTTTTTGATTTTTTGATTTTTAGTATTTGATTATCTGGTGTAACGATATAAAATTCTATGTTAGAAACAAATTTGTCATAGTAACGTCCCGAACTCTGCGAGTTGCCAATATCTGCCTTGAGTATGCTTTTCATTTGATATACGATTAAGGTATATTTGCCTTCATAAATGACTTCACAAAATCGCGGTGATTTGCCACTACCCACTTGAAATTTTTTAAAAATATGCTTTTTACCTGTTTGGTTGTTATCTATGACCAAAGAAATTATT
>JALOMS010000013.1 GCA_025455345.1 Thermoflexibacter sp.
ATTTTTAATTTTGTGAAGGAAAACATAATCACTAATGGTCAATGACTAATCATATAATGGTGAATTAGTAATTATCAATTAGTAATTAGAAAATTGTATTTTATATTTATAACTTATAATTCAAAACACATAACTAAAATTATGGCAAAGATTAAAGTAGCAATTAACGGTTTTGGTCGTATTGGTCGCTTGACATTCAGAGCGTTAATCACCAATCCTAATATTGAGGTAGTGGTGGTAAACGACTTGACTGATGCTCCTACACTGGCGCACTTGCTGAAATATGATTCTGTGCATAAGAAATTCAATGGTACGGTAAGTGTAGAGGGTGATAGTTTGGTAGTAAATGGGCAAAGAATCAAAGTTTTAGCAGAGAAAGACCCTGCTAAATTGCCCTGGGGCGACCACAAAATCGATGTGGTTTTAGAATCGACAGGTAGGTTCGTAGATAGCGAGGGCGCAGGCAAGCATCTTACAGCAGGAGCAAGAAAAGTAATTATCTCTGCCCCCGCAAAAGGCGATAATATCAAAACAGTAGTATTGGGGGTAAATGACTCAGCAATAACTTCAAGTGATAATATTATTTCTAATGCTTCATGTACTACTAACTGCCTTGCTCCTATGGCAAAGGCTATCGATGACGCTTTTGGAATAGAAAAAGGATACATCACTACTATTCATGCTTATACCCAAGACCAAAACTTGCAAGATGGTCCTCATAAAGACCTCCGCAGAGCAAGAGCGGCGGCTTATTCTATCGTGCCGACCTCCACAGGAGCGGCAAAAGCCGTAGGTTTGGTACTACCTCACCTCAAAGGCAAATTGGACGGTTCGGCTATGCGCGTACCTATTCCTGATGGCTCTTTGACAGACTTAACGGTGATTTTGAAAACCGCCGCAACCCCTGCTGAAATCAACGCCGCAGTAAAAAAAGCCGCAGAATCTTCTTTGAAAGGTATTTTGGAATATACTGAAGATGAGATTGTTTCTATTGATATTGTAGGAAATACACACTCTTGTATTTTTGATGCCCAATTGACTACTGCAAACGGAACAATGGCTAAGGTCATTGGCTGGTATGACAACGAAATGGGCTATTCTACTCGCACCGCCGAGTTGATTGCTAAAGTAGGTGCTATGTAATCAAGAACAAACCCAACTTAGATGAAAAATCCCATTTTTATGATTTCTCTTAAGAAAATGGGATTTTTTCAAATTTTAGCTGATTTGTTTTGTATTGATAATCAACATATTTTGAATAAGTAAGTGGGTAAAATGTACGCATATTACCACCCCCCACACATTGAATACAGGCTAAAGCAAGTTTAAGACTAACTAATTCATTTACAATCTATTAGTATCAAAATAATTAAACTATTAACAATATGAAACAAATAAGACATTCCTTTTTTATTATTCCTTTTTTTATCCTTATCATTAGTATAGTTGCTTGTAATTCTAATACGCAACAAGATACAAGCGAAGTAGCAACTAACAAAGCACCAGAAGATAAGTCCAAACGTCCCAGCCCTCCAGCCAAAGCCGAAGGCAAGTTAGGAGATGTAAATATCCTGATAGATTATAGCCAACCTTCTGTCAAAGGACGCACTATTTTTGGGGGTGAGGTTTCATACGGAAAAGTTTGGCGCACAGGAGCCAACGAAGCCACCATTATTAGTTTTGACAAAGACGTGTTGGTAGAAGGCAAGCCTCTTCCAGCAGGCAACTACTCTCTATTTTCTATTCCTAATGTAGAAGAATGGATTGTCATTTTCAATAAAATACCTAATCAATGGGGCGCATTTGAGTATAAAGAAGAAGAAGACGCTCTACGCGTTACGGTTAAGCCTCAAAAAGAAGCGGAACTTACTGAAAAACTGATTTTTGAAATCAGCGAAGACGGCATAGTATCCTTAAAATGGGAAAATATGAAAGTGGCTTTCAAAGTTACTAAGGCATAACTTTTCTTGGTTTCATTCTTAATATCACCAAATTGGAAAAATTATACATTATTAAAATTGGAGGCAATGTCATAGATAACACTGCTAAGTTAAAGTTATTTTTAAGCAATTTTGCTTCATTGCAAGGCAAGAAGATACTCATACATGGCGGTGGCAAAGTTGCTACCCAGTTAGCAGACAAGTTAGGCTTAGAAGTCCAAATGCACAATGGCAGGCGCATCACAGACCAAGCCATGTTGGAGGTGGTGCAGATGGTTTATGCAGGACTAATCAATAAAAATATAGTTGCCCAACTCCAAGCCTATCAATGCAATGCGATAGGATTGACGGGTGCAGACCTCAATGTCATTAGCGCAAACAAAAGACCTGTCAAAGAAGTAGATTACGGTTGGGTTGGAGATGTAAAACACGTCAATCAGAAGGCTTTGAGCGATTTATTAGCTAACTATTACATGCCTGTTATTGCTCCTTTGACACATGATGGAGCGGGCAATATGCTCAATACCAATGCGGATACGATTGCCTCTGAAACAGCAATTGCGATGTCTGCTGTTTATGAAACTCATCTTTTGTATTGTTTTGAAAAGAAAGGAGTATTAACAGATGTAAATGATGAAAACTCCGTTATTCCTTTACTGAATGAAGAAAATTATGCAACCTACCTTAGTCAGAATGTCATATTTGCAGGCATGATTCCAAAGTTGGACAATGCCTTTGCCGCATTGAGAAGAGGAGTCAAGCAAGTAGTTATTTTAGAAGCAGATAGCTTAAATAATCTTGAAAATAAAGATTTCATAGGAACACGAATCATTGTATAGTATGCCCAAATTTGTTGCGACAAATTCACTCAAATCAGTCTTGTTTTGGTCTGTCATCTCGGCTGCCTTTATTGGTCCTGGTACGGTTACTACTTGTGCGATGTCAGGAGCAACCTACCAGTTGGATTTGCTTTGGGCATTGACTTTTGCCACTTTGTCTTGTATTATTTTACAAGAAACCGTAGCAAGAATTACGATTGCTTCAGGTTATAATTTAGGAGAAGTAATCGCCTTACGTTATGGTAGTTTTGCCAAATATTTAGTAGGGCTATCCGTAGTTTTTGGCTGTGCGGCTTACCAAGCAGGCAATATTTTGGGGGCAGTAGAGGGGATTAGTTTGTTGGTATCTATTGACAAACAAATACTTACTGTCATTATTGTCCTATTTTGCTCTTTAATATTGCTGTGGGGTAATCATCAAAGCGTACCAAAGTTTATGGGCTTATTAGTTGTAGTGATGGGCTTTGTATTTATTTTAGTTGCTGTCCAACTTAGCTTTTCCGTCTCCCAAATCTTCGAAGCAGTATTTTTGCCGACCTTCCCCAATCATTCAGGTTTACTAATCATTGGTTTGGTAGGAACTACTATCGTTCCGTACAATCTATTTTTGGGTTCTGGCATCAGCAAGGGGCAAGAGATTAAGGAGATGCGAATAGGAATAATCTTGGCTGTACTGATAGGAGGATTAATATCTATGGCTATTTTAGTAGGGGCTACTATCGTAAAAGAAGAATTTAGTTATCAGACCATGCTTCATGCACTTAATAGACAATTAGGGAGCTGGGCGGGCATTTGCTTTGCAATTGGCTTATTTTCAGCAGGTTTTACTTCTTCTATTACTGCTCCTTTAGCCGCAAATGTTAGCATGGATAGCATCTTTGGTAGTCATCAAGCCAATTGGAAAAAATACCTCAAATGGACTTGGGTAGTAGTCATGTTAGTTGGGTTCGTTTTTGGTATTTCAGGCATTAAGCCCATTCCTGTTATTATCGTCGCACAAGCTCTCAATGGCTTATTGCTACCTTTGGTAACTATATTTGTGATGCTGATTATCAATGACAAAAAAATTATTCCTGAGCAATATCAAAATAGCTTTGCAGGCAATCTCATATTATTGTTTGTAGTGGGAGTTACAACCTTTCTTGGATTAAACAATATCCAAAAAGCCATATTGACTATGCTAAATCTTACCTTTTCTCCTGAAATGATTATTGTAGTAATGGGGAGTCTTGCAGTAATGATTATGATAATCGTTGGTTTATTTACGCTAAAAAAATAAATTCATCAATTAGCCTTGAGGTCTTAGCTTTAATCTTTGATATATTTTTTGCATTTTTTCTTGATTAGCTTTGCTACTTCTATACCACAAATACGCAATAATAGCCATAATCAAATATGGCATAGAAAGCAAATACAAAATACCCTTATTAATCCCTGCGGCAAGGTTATTACTGCCCTCGCTTACGCTACTCTCCAAAGAACCTCTGCACATAGCACATTGGGCTTGCACATCTACGGAAATAAAAACTAAAGTAAAAAGAGTTAAGAAAAATAAAAACAATATTTTAGACTTCATATAGTGAATAAAATAATGAGATGGTACAAATATTTGTTACTAAAGGTCATTACAAAATTACAAAAAATCTTTGTAGTCGTATCTAAAGAATAAACAAGTTTTTTTTCGTATTGTTTGGAATTGTGTCTATCCCCGCGCTACAGTCATTTCCCCACGAATAGATGTAGCTAATTTTTGTTTAAGTTCGGATATATCTGGCTCATTACCAAGCAGAAACATCAATTTCGTAATTGCGGCTTCGGGTGTAATGTCCCCACCGCTAATGACACCTATTTCTGCTAATTTCTTACTTGTCTCATAAAGCCCTTGTATTACTCCGCCGTTGCACTGTGAAACATTATAAATAATTAATCCTCTATCTATTGCATTTTTTAAAACGCTGATGAACTCATCATCAGAAGGGGCATTCCCTGAACCAAAAGTTTCTAATACAACCCCTTTTAACTTGGGCGTATGAAGGATATAATCCAAATACTCAGACGACAACCCAGGATAGAGCTTGACAATAATCGCATTACTGTCCATACGATTATAAAACCAAAAAGGAGCATAAGGCTGTGGCAATATCAGTTGTTTGTTATAATCTATGTGAATTCCTGCTACTGCCAAAGGAGGACAATTTTGGGACTTAAATGCAGTAAAATTAAAACTTTGTACTTTGCGAGCGCGATTCCCCCTCAATAATAAATGGTCAAAAAATATGCTTACTTCAGGCACTAAAGCCTTTCCTTGCTCATTTTTGGTAGAAGCAATCTCCAAAGCAGAAATAAAATTTTCGCGAGCGTCTGTTCGTGTAACCCCAATAGGCAACTGCGCGCCCGTGAAAATAACAGGTTTTTCCAAATTTTCCAATAAATAACTCAAGGCAGAGGCACTATAAGCCATTGTGTCTGTTCCGTGTAGGACTACAAAAGCATCATAATCATTATAAAAATCATAAATCATTCTTCCCATATTGAGCCAGTGATGAGGCTGTACATTGGAGGAGTCTATAGGCTCGTTAAGAGGAAGTACAGTAAGTTCAAAATCAAAGCGTTTGAGTTCAGGCACTTTATCAATCATGTATTTGAAATCCAAAGGAACGAGATGCTTTTCATCTTTATCGTAGTCCATACCGATAGTTCCTCCTGTATAAATGACAAAAATGGACGTATCAGAGGAGTTACTTGCGGCGGTTTTGATATTTATCGTAGGGTAATAATTAAGCATGGGTTTTCATAAAAAATAGTTTGACGAAATTAACCTTTATTTATTAGATTTCCAAGTTGGTAGTATTTGAATCATAACAAGAAAAAAAGAAAATCTCTCACAACAAGGGACTTAAAAGGCTGTTTTTAAACGCAAAGAATTACATTAAAGTTTCTTTGTATTAACATTTTTTGTTATAAAAAGTATTTTTATTGAGAAATATTTACTAATTTTGCGACTCAAAAAAATCAGAGTAAGAAAATGGCAAAGAATTTAAAAACAAATACGGCTCAAACTGATATAAAAAATACAACAACTTCTAAGGAACATTCTAACTTGGAGATTTTTGAAAGTGCTGAGGCACTGCATGATAGATTGAGCAAGACAGAGCAGTTTGCAAAAAATAATCAAAAATTATTAATAGGAGCAGGTGTAGGTATTTTGGTGATAGTAGCGGCTTTTCTGCTCTATCAGTGGAATATTAGCAGTCAAAATGCAGAAGCACAAAAAGAGCTTTTTCCAGCTCAATTTTATTTTGAAAAGGATTCAGTAAAAAAGGCTCTTAAGGGAGATAATAGCAATACGACCATAGGATTAGAAGCAATTGCTGATGATTATAGCGGTACTAAGGCTGGCAAATTATCTCAATTTTATATTGGTGTAGCCAAATTAAAAGAAGGCAAGTTTGACGATGCGATTGCGGCTTTGGAAGAGGTAAATCCTAATGATTACCTTTTACAAGCAAGAGTTTACAGCCTAATAGGTGATGCCTACATGGAGAAAAACGACTTGAACAATGCAGTGAGTTTTTATAAAAAAGCTTCTGATTACTATCCAAATGAATTTTTTACACCAACCTATATGAGTAAGTTGGCATTAGCCCAAGAGTTAAATAAGGACATCAATGGAGCAATAGAAACTTATAAGCGCATTATTGCTGACTTTGAGCAGTCTTCAGAAAAAGCAAATGCTCAGAAAAAAGTAGCTTTTTTAGAACAAAAAGTAGGTAAAAAATAAAAATATACGTGTTTATTCTCATCAAAACTTTGACAATTATATCTTGTCAAAGTTTTTTTATGCCTAATTGGTTTGCTTATTACTGCAAGCCTATTTAATCTTAAATTTAATAACTTACTCACCATGAAAGATAAAATAGTAGTCATTACGGGAGGAAATTCTGGTATTGGGAAGGCTTTGGCTTTTGAGTTTGGGAACAATGGCTCTAAGGTAGTCATTACAGGACGCAATCTACAAACGCTACAAGAAACTGAAAAAGAACTTATTGCAAAAAATATAGATGTATTGGCTATTCAGGCAGATGTAACTTTGATGGAGGACAATCAACGTATGGTAGCCCAGACTTTAGAACGTTTTGGAAAAATAGATGTCTTAATCAACAATGCTGGAATGTCTATGCGTGCTTATTTCGAAGATGTGGAGGTAAAGGTGATAGAACAACTGATGAATATTAATTTTTTTGGGGCAATCTATGCTACTAAGTGTTGCTTGCCTTATATCATTAAGCAAAAAGGCTCTGTAATAGGTATTTCTTCTATTGCGGGATTTAGGGGCTTGCCTGCGCGCGTAGGATATTCAGCTTCTAAGTTTGCGCTTCAGGGGTTTTTAGAAGGGTTGCGCGTAGAGATGATGGACAAAGGCGTACATGTACTTACCGCAAGCCCGTATTATACCACTTCGAATATTCGCTTTCGCTCCCTGACCAAAGACGGTAGCATACAAAACGACTCTCCAAGAGATGAAAAGGACATGATGAGTGCGGAAGAATGTGCAAGATTGATATATAAAGCCACCATAAAGCGCAAAAAAATCCTTATCTTGACTTTTATGGGAAAACTTACCGTTTTCCTAAACAAATTATTTCCTGAGTTTATGGATAAAATGGTTTTGAATTTTATCAAAAAGGAAGGGAAACCTAAATAATACATTTGAGCATTTTTATCGTATGAAACTAATCAATTTACTTTTTACTTTCTGATAAAAAGAGGGTTGCTTGATTAGTTTTTCTTTGCCTTCAGGGTTATAAATCTTCCTGATTAATGCTATGAGTTTTTTTTCTTCCTCATTTTTAGGGTTTTTCTTGACAAAGAGATAATCACAAGCGGCATTGAAAGAGTACATATAACCCGTCCAAGCAATTTGCTCAAACCCTAAATCTTCCAAGTATTTTTTAACTTCTGTATCTATCACTACCCCCTTGTACATAGGGTAACGGAAGGCTTCTATTTCTAAACCTATGCAATCTGTTTTTAGGAAATTTTCTGCGCCCTTCAATACATAATATTCTCCACTTTGGGTATCGCTTTTGAGGAAATGAAACCTAATAGCCTGCTTCCCTTGCGCTAACAACTGCTCATTGACTTCTGCTAAGACCGTATCTAACTTTTTGACTTTTAGGGTTTCTGTACGTTTGATAATAGTTCTTTCAAACCAAGTATCATTAAATTTGGTATTGCCTTGTGTCCTAATTTTTTCAAAATTATCTTTTACCCACTCGTAATTTGGCTCTAATAGAGAAGAACCCTGCCCTATGCTCCCTACTATATAAAATTTCCCTTCTCCGTCATAATCCCAAATCGCCGAGTTGTATTTGATAAGTTTTTCTTCGAAAATAGGTTTTTCATTAGGCTCGAAGGTAAGCGCAAACCCTATTTTGTCTTGGTGATTTTTCCAAGGTATATCAAAACCGTCTAACGCTCCCACATCTATTATATTGATTTGGTTCATCTTAAATCAAAGTTAGTTTTTGATTTACCTCTAATGCCATTGCCTCTTGTTTTAGTTCTACTTTTATTGTTTTAACGTATTCAATGATTTCGTCCAAAAATTTATTCAAATCGGCTTGGGTAACATAAGAGTTTACAATATAAACAGTCTCTCCGACCAGCCCCATTTGCTCGCTATTCCATACTCCTTGGGCTTGTTTGCTGGTAGCTCCGCCAAATCTTGCTCCAAAGAAATTCAATGTTTTTTCTACATAAATAGTTGTATCTATTTGTTTATCAACATCGATGGTTGTAGGAATGTACATGGCAATATTATTGGTGCGCTCTAACCTATCTGCCAAAGTGCTAAAAATATCTAATAAAGGCTCAGGAATAGCCACTTCTTTGGCGTGCATATCTCTCAAGGGTGGAAAAACAGGAAGAAAAGGTAACTGAAAATCAACTTGATAAGGGAATACAGCATCTTTATACTCTTCGCTACAATGATTAATCAAAGTAAAAATATTTGTTTCATTGGTACGGATGCGCTTGCGAAGTTTGCGTTGGATTTCTTCCAAATGTCCCCATACACTTGGTTCTGGAGGAGAAAACATAATGATTTGCTTGGCATAATCCAGCATCATTGCAATATCTTGGTCAACATTGCCGTCATGGTCTTCGTCTATATTTTCATTGAGAGTAATAATGATATTTTCGTAATCATTAATCAAAGTATCCAGCATCATAGTAGTACGAACCTTATCTGTTAGCAATCTTTCTTCTTGGGATAGCAAGATGTCAAAGCCTCCTGGGTGCTTATAAACTTTTTCTTTGCGACTTATATGCAAGTCTGCGATAAGTTTCTGTGGAACAGGATATTCTGTATAAACTGTTTTGTTTTTAGTTCTTTGATAGAGTAGGCGCGCCAAACTCACCCCAAAACTGGTTGCCCCCAAACTGCCAAAAACATCAAAAAGCAATATCAGTTTGACATTGGCATTGCCTCGACTACGACGGCGATTAGAATCGACCAAATACCTACCCAACATCTTGGCTAACTCTATGGCTACAGAAGGAAACTGATGTAAGATGTCTATAAAATCTGCCCTCCGAATGACTACCACATCTACATCACTTAAAGCCGCTACTGTGGCAGACCTTGGCTTATTTTCTAAAATACCAATCTCTCCAAAAGTATTCCCCGCCATAAGATAATTTAAGACTTGTTCCTCATTTTCGTTGATAATACGCTTAACAGCGACAATACCATTGGTAATCAAAAAAAGGCTATCGCTGGGGTTGCCCTGCCAGACAATCACCTCATCAGGGAAAAATTGGCGCATTTTTGCCTTATTCCCAATAACATCTAACTCATCTTCGGGTAAATGTTTGAAAAGCTCACATTGCTGTAATGCTCTGATAATGTTATGGTTTTTCTTCATGAAATTTTAACAATCAAAGTATCAGATAACTTGGAAGTTACATAATTACAATTTTGTTTTGGAAATACCAATCATTCTGCTATAAAACTTTATTGTCTATATGAATTAACTAAAATTTAGATTTATTCGTTATATTTAATAGTTTTTAAAATGTTTATCAAACCAAATTATTATATTGCTATTTTCATTCTAAAACGATAAAATTATGAGCTTGCGTTTATCTTTATTCACCTGTTTTTTACTATTGAGCTTATCTGTATCTGCTCAAAGACAATTCGGTCAATGTGCCTTTGACCAAATCCACAAGGGTTTGCTCCAGAAAGACCCTCAATACAAGAAAAATATAGAGGCAATGGAGGCTAATATTTTAGAAAAAATAAAGAAAAAGGGAGCTTATAGAGTAGAAGCTGCAACCTATATAATTCCTGTAGTTGTACATGTTATGCACACAGGAACGGCAGTAGGAACAAGTTATAATATATCTGACGCTCAAATCCAACAAGCTATTACTTATGCAAACCAACTCTATGCGGGTTCTATGATGAGTGCCAATACAAATATAGAATTTGTTTTAGCCAAAAGAAGTCCAAGTTGTATGGCTAC
Source organism: Thermoflexibacter sp. (assembly GCA_025455345.1). Lineage (GTDB taxonomy): Bacteria > Bacteroidota > Bacteroidia > Cytophagales > Thermoflexibacteraceae > Thermoflexibacter. The sequence goes on from JALOMS010000013.1 coordinate 10,312, forward strand.
TTCAGGTATTAATAGAGTAGATATGAGTGGTAATGCGACTTATGTAGCTGGCGGCATACAACGTAGCTCGATGTCTGGAGTAACAGAATTGACGGTCAAAGACTTAAGTCGTTGGTCTAATAAAGATTACTACAATATTTGGGTGGTCAATAGAATTGATGGGAAAGATGGAACTATGGGTACTTTTACAGCAGGTTATGCCTATTTCCCAGGGGCATCAGCTAATGTAGATGGAACGATTATATTAGCTACTCAAATGACCAATACAAGCGGTACACTTGCTCATGAGTTAGGACATGCATTAGGATTGTTCCATACTTTTGAAGAAGACAATAGTGGCTGTCCTGCGAATGGTAATTGTAATACTGATGGTGATAAAGTATGTGATACGGAACCACATCAAAATCCTAATTTGACTTGTGCAATGGGAAATAATCCATGTACAGGAGCGGCTTGGACTAATGTAGTATTAAGAAACATCATGAACTATTCTACCTGTGGAGATGATATTTTTACGGCAGGACAATCTACAAGAATGGAAAGTGCTTTATTATCTTCTCGCTCTTCTTTAGTGAGTTCTTTGGGAGATGAACCCCCACCCGCTTCTACTCCTGCTGCACCTACTTGCGCTTTCTCTGCTACTCAGGGTTTAGGAAATGCTTTTGGTATAGAGAACTTTACATTTAATAATGGAGCAAATACAATTAATACAACTTCGTCTTCTTCTTTTGGTGATGGTACTAATTACACAGATATGACTTGTAATCAGGGAACTACTGTGCAAACCAATATGATGTATAATGTTTCTGTCAAAACATGGCTGAACTTGAATAACCATGATGTAAGGATTTATATAGATTTTAATAATGATGGAGATTTTGATGATATGGGAGAAACTGTTTTTACCTCTAATAATTCAAAGGGACCCCATAATGGCTCAATTACTATCCCCGCCTCTCCCCCTTTGGTAAATATACCTTTGAGAATGAGGGTTGTAGCTGATGATAATGGAGGTATTGTTAGCCCTTGTCAAATCACAGGTTTTGCTGGTTTTGGGGCAGGGCAAGCAGAAGATTATAGCATAGTAATACAAGGAGGTACTTTAGCCACGATTACTACTCCTACTTCTGCAATGATTACACACAACTCGGCAACTTTAGGAGCTACGATTACAACAGATGGCGGCTCTGCGATTACAGAGAGAGGCATAGTTTGGTCTGCTACAGGAACCAATAATAATCCTGTCATCGGAGGCGCAGGCGTTACCAAAGTGGCTCAAGGTGGCACAGCAGTCAGTTTGTTTACACAGAATGTTACAGGATTACCTTCTAATACAGGAATTTCGTTCAAGGGGTATGCTACTACTGCCAATGGCACAGCTTATACGAATGTAGCGACCTTCACTACCAACCCCTCCCCTAATCCTAACTTGACAGTAACAGGTAACGAATCGCATAATGGAAATTATAACAATGTAACTGTAACAGGGACTTTGACCTTGAGTGGCAATATCAATGTAGATGGCAATTTTATAATAGAAAATGGTGGAAAAATAATTACCAATTGCCATATTGTTACTGGTGCGGGTAATTTCAACCTGCAAGCAGGCGCAACTTTACAAATATGCTCTACTGCGGGGATAACCTCTTCAGGTGCAACGGGCGATGTGCAAGTAATAGGCACACGCACATTTAGCAATGATGCCAATTATTCTTATAAACATACACTTGCCCAAAATACTGGAAATGGTCTTCCTGCCCAAGTACGAAACCTCATAATTGACAACAATGTCAGTGTTACGCTTAGCAATACTTGCGGGGTGAAAGAATTGCTTACTTTACTCAATGGCAATCTCATTTCCAATGGCAATCTGACCCTACTTTCTTCTATCAGTAACCAAGCGATGGTACAAAATAACGGTACATCAGTAGTAGTAGGTAATGTAACAGTCCAAAGATACGTGCCTAATTACGGACTTCGCACCACTGTTCAAGGCTACAACTATTTTTCTGCCCCTATTGCTAACGGCAAAGTTAGTGATTTTAATGGCGTAGGCTTTTCTGTGGTGTTAAACCCTGCGTATGATTGGGTAGTACCCTATACTGGCGCATTTCCCAATGTCTATCGTTATAATGAAAGTAAGGTAGTTAGCTCTCCAGCGACCTATGACATTTTTGAAAAAGGGTGGGAGTCGCCCGCTACAACTAACGAAAACTTAGAAGTGGGCAGAGGATATATCTTAAACCTCAACTCTACCACAGTGATAGATTGGGTCGGGACGCTCAATAATGGAAATATTAATATTCCTATTACCAAAGGGACAGCGACTAACTCAGGTTGGAACTTGATAGGCAATCCATACCCCTCTAACTTAGATTGGGATGCTGTTTGTAATTTTATGGTCAATGTGAACAGCGATAAATTAAAAAATGAAACTATTCATCGCCGTATAGCTACTGCTCCTTATGCGGGAATTTGGGCGACGTACAATCCAACCGCTATGGGCATGAATACCAACGGAGGCACCAAAGATATAGCCCTTGGACAAGGTTTCTTTGTGGAAAAGTTAAACATGGGGAGTGATAATTTACAATTCACTAATGACATGAGGACATACAATAACACGCAGTTTTTCAGAACCGAAGAAAGTGAGGAAAGTAAAACGCAAGGAGCAATGAAACTCAAACTCTCCTCCCAAAAGTGGTCAGATGAAACGGTTATTTTCTTCAAAAAAGAAGCAACAGAGAGCTATGATGAGCGTTTGGACGTACAAAAAATCCAACTCAACTCCAATCCCGCACCAAGCATATTTACTACTATATCTGGCAAGAGATTGGTTTACAATGCACTCCCCACAGAAAACTTGTCTAAAGAAATCCCTTTGCATTTTTATGTGGCAAGCAACGGACAACACGAAATTAGCCTAAGCGAAATTAAAAATGTCAAAGAAACAAGCCCTATTTACTTGGAAGATAAGAAATTGAAAATAATACAAGATTTGAGAGAAAAAGCCTATACTTTTACAGCCAATGCAGGGATAGATACCAATCGCTTTGTACTGAGATTTGACATTGCTTTTGCCAAAGAAATCCCTAACGAATCCATGCTAATCTATCCAAACCCTGTAGATAAAGAATTAAGAATTAGTATAGATGCCAAATTTAGTGGAAAAATTTATTTTCGTTTGACAGATGTACTGGGCAGAGAAGTAAGTAATCAGTTCATTGACAAGCAGTTCACTCGCCAAGAGTTCGTATTGGACATGGGTCAATTAAGTAGTGGTATCTATTTTTTAGAAATAGAAGATAGCAGAGGCAAGCAAATGAAAAAAATTGTAAAAGAATAATATTTCTGAGTAGTTCAGTAAGTAATTGTGTAAAGTAAATCGACATTATAATATGCTCTTTAGGGTATAAGTCTTTTATAATGAACTAAACACGCTAAAGCGTATTTTACAATAAAAATGCACAATTGCTTACTTGATTTAGAAATCCAATCCAATCGGAGATACAATGGAACAAATTAAAAATTTGATTATAAGCACTTTAGGAGATAATGTCATCATATCTGCAAATGCAAACGCTTTGCAACCTTATTTGGAAATATCGCCAGAAAAGATAGGCGCAGTAGGTCAAATCCTATTTGATAATGGGTTTGACCACTTAGCCTGCATTACAGGCATAGACAATGGGGAAGGCATTGGTACGATAGAGATAGTTTATAATTTTTATGCCATTATCAAGAATATATCCTTGACAATCAAGCTAAAAGTAAGCCGTAATAAACCCCATGAGCCTATCCCAAGTGTACCTACTCTTTCTCATATTTGGCGTGGGGCAGATTGGTTGGAGCGCGAAACCTACGAAATGATAGGAGTACATTTTGAAGGACATCAAGACCTAAGACGACTCTTGCTCCCTGCGGATTGGGAAGGATTTCCTTTGAGAAAAGATTATCAAGAACAAGAACTCTATCATGGCATCAATGTCAAGTATTGACTTTTTTTATCGTACTAATTTTGCCATTTCCCTAAAATTTTATTAGCTTAGACCAGAAAAACGTTACTTATACAAGTCTGAATATGAACAACAAACAATTAATCTTGGCTTTTATCTGTATATTTTTTGCTTTTTCTTGTCAAAAAAAAGCAGAAACCATAAAAGTTTCTTATCGCGAGCTTACAGAGGCTGTTTATGCGTCAGGCAATATCCTCCCACAGAATGAGTACAAATTATTTCCCATGGTAGAGGGATATGTTATCCAAAAACTTGTACAAGATGGCGAAATAGTCAAGGCAGGGCAAGCACTTTTTATTTTGGACAATGACCAACAAAAAGTACGTGAACAGACCGCAGGAAGTATCTTTTCAATCGCTTCTAAAAACGTTTCCGAAAACTCTCCTGCCCTCCAAGAACTAAAAGCAAGTATAGAAAGCGCACGCAATAAACTCAATAATGACTCTCTGAATTTTGTTCGTTATCAGAATCTTCTAAGCAATAATGCCGTTGCCCAAATCGATTATGATAAGGCGGCTCTTGCTTTTAAAAATGCTAAGAATGACTATTTGGCACAAATCCGTCGCTATGAACGCACCAAAAATGATTTACAGATTTCCTTAGAAAATGCTAAAAGCCAATACGAAGTCAATGCGAAGGAAAACTCTAATTTTATACTAAAAAGTAAAATTGATGGTATTGTCTATGAAACATACAAAGAACAAGGAGAAAGCGTCAAAAGAGGCGAAACTGTAGCTTTGCTTGGCTCCGACAAAAATATGTATTTAAAACTTTCTGTAGATGAATTAGATATTAATAAAATCTCTATTGGGCAGGAAGTATTTGTAAGCATAGATTTGATTAAAGATAAAGTTTTTAAAGCAAAAATTAACAAAATATACCCATTGCTCAATAAGTCAGACCAGTCGTTTCGCGTAGATGCTATTTTTGAAGAAGCCTACCCCTACAAATTTGTAGGACTAACCGTAGAAGCAAATATCATTATTTACAAGAAAAACAAGGCTTTGGTGATTCCTCATTCTTTTCTGATAGGCAAGGATAGCGTATTGGTAATGCAGAATAGCGAAAAAAATAAGGTCAAAATCAAAAAAGGCATAGAAAATTATGATTGGGTAGAGGTATTAGAAGGGCTAAAAGAAAATGATGAAATTAGTAAATAGGCTAATCAATCCATATTTGTAAGCCTTATCGGCTGATTATCAATACAAAAAGAGCTGTCTAAAAAATTACTATACTTTATCAAGTTTGGTAATTTTTGGACAGCTCTTTGATTTAGCTAAATAGCTTATTATCTATTTTTTGACTTCTTCGTACTCCACATCAGTATATTCGTTACCACCGCCACCTTGGTTTTCAGTATTTCCATTTTGATTGTCTCCACCAGTTTGTCCAGTGTTAGCATTTCCACCAGCATTCTTGTAAAGGTCTTGAGAAGCCACTTGCCAAGCACCATTCAATGCTTCCATCGCTCTATCAATACCATCTACATCTTTTTCAGCATGAGATTTTCTTAAATCCATCAATGCCGCTTCTATGGCAGATTTATGACCTTCGCTAATGTTTTCTCCGTACTCTTTTAACTGTTTTTCAGTATTAAAAATCATGGCATCTGCCGCATTGATTTTCTCTATCTTTTCCTTTTCTGCTTTATCAGTTGCTTCGTTGGCTTTTGCTTCGTTTCTCATGCGCTGAATTTCTGCATCGCTCAAGCCAGAAGAAGCCTCTATGCGAATCTTTTGTTGTTTCTTTGTTCCCAAATCCATTGCCGAAACGTGTAAAATACCATTTGCATCTATATCAAATGTTACTTCTACTTGAGGAATACCTCTTGGCGCAGGAGGAATGCCGTCTAAGTGGAAACGACCTAATGAGCGATTGTCCTTTGCCATAGGTCTTTCTCCCTGAAGAATATGTATTTCCACAGAAGGCTGATTATCCGCCGCAGTGGAGAATGTTTGAGATTTCTTGGTAGGGATTGTGGTATTCGCATCTATCAATTTGGTAAATACCCCGCCCAATGTCTCAATACCCAAAGAAAGAGGTATTACGTCCAAAAGCAATACATCTTTGACCTCTCCTGTCAATACACCACCTTGGATAGCCGCACCTACGGCAACTACTTCATCTGGATTTACTCCTTTTGAAGGTTTTTTGCCAAAGAATTTTTCTACCTCTTCTTGGATTTTAGGGATACGTGTAGAACCACCTACCAAAATCACTTCATCAATATCTTTCAAGTCTAAGCCTGAATTTTTTAATGCTCGTCGGCATGGCTCAAGGGTTCTTTGTACTAACTGGTCTGCCATCTGCTCAAACTTCGACCTCGATAAGGTACGAACTAAGTGCTTAGGGATACCATTTACAGGCATGATATAAGGCAAATTGATATCCGTAACCATAGAACTTGACAATTCTATTTTAGCCTTTTCTGCCGCTTCTTTTAATCTTTGTAAAGCCATAGGGTCTTTACGCAAATCTACGCCTTCGTCTTTTACGAACTCATCAGCCAACCAATTGATAATTACTTGGTCAAAATCATCACCGCCTAAGTGTATATCTCCATCTGTGGATTTTACCTCGAATACCCCATCTCCCAATTCTAAGATAGATACGTCAAAAGTACCGCCACCTAAGTCAAATACGGCAATTTTCATGTCCTTATTTTTCTTATCTAAGCCGTAGGCTAAGGCTGCCGCAGTAGGCTCGTTGATGATACGCTTTACATCTAAACCTGCTATCTGTCCTGCCTCCTTAGTCGCCTGACGCTCTGCATCGTTAAAATATGCGGGTACAGTAATCACTGCCTCTGTTACCGTAGTTCCTAAGAAGTCTTCTGCTGTTGCCTTCATCTTTTGGAGAATCATTGCTGAAATCTCTTGGGGAGTATATAGCCTATCACCAATACGCACACGCGCTGTGTCATTAGGACCGCTTTCTACTTTGTAAGAGATAGTCTCCAACTCTTTAGTTACGTCTTTTTGCTTTTTACCCATGAAACGTTTGATAGACATTACCGTTTTGCTTGGATTGGTAATTGCCTGACGTTTAGCAGGGTCTCCTACTTTGCGTTCCCCGTTATCCATAAAAGCTACTACCGAAGGAGTTGTTCTTTTCCCTTCGCTATTTGCTATGACAACAGGCTCATTACCTTCCATTACGGCTACGCAAGAGTTCGTAGTTCCCAAGTCAATGCCTATGATTTTTCCCATGCTATTTTAATTATTTTAGATTTATATGTTACTTTTTTATTTTGATTATCAAACACTTATATTACCTTACTAATGTAGATAAATTATAGTTTATTTTTGTTTAACAATCTGTATGCCAATGGGTTTTACTGCCAAAATGACAGCTATTAGTTGTCAGTTTTTGATATAATTAATCTATTTCTAACAATATAATATGCTAATATGACAAAAATAGCTTTAGTGTAAGAGGTCTTGTTGTAGGAAATTCAACTCTTGTTAGTTGATAAGTATAAGTAAGTAAATTAAAGCGACACTTTAGTATGCCCTTCAGGGGGTACAAGTGTTTGATAATGACTTAAACACACTAAAGCGTATTTTACAATTAGGAATGCTCACTTACTTAAGTAATTGTGCAAATTAAAGCGTTCTTTCGCCCCTATCTAAATCTTTCAATTGCATTGCGCCCCCAGAGGGGAAAGACTTGCTGTAAAT
>JALOMS010000403.1 GCA_025455345.1 Thermoflexibacter sp.
AAGACCCCACATCTGGCGGCGGTCTTGGTTGGGAATGATGGGGCAAGCGAAACCTATGTAAATAGCAAGATGCGAACTTGTGAGAGAGTGGGTATGAAATCTACACTTATTCGCTTGAGTGCTGATGTGAGCGAAGAAATCTTGCTCCAAGAAGTAGAGAAACTAAATCAAGACCCTGATTTGGACGGATTTATTGTGCAGTTACCCTTACCCAAACATATCAATGAACAAAGGATAATTAGAGCTATTCTGCCAGAAAAAGATGTAGATGGGTTTCACCCTGACAATATAGGGAAGATGGTACTTAACATGCCTGCTTTTATTCCTGCGACACCCTTTGGGATTTTGCAAATTATAGAGAAGTATCAGATAGAAACCAGTGGAAAACACTGCGTAGTGGTAGGGCGTAGCAATATCGTTGGCTTACCGATGAGCATACTCATGGTACGCAATACTTATCCAGGAAACTGTACCGTAACGCTTACTCATAGCAAAACAAAGAATTTGAAAGAAATCTGTCAAAGTGCTGATATCCTGATAGTAGCCATGGGAAGACCTGAGTTTGTTACAGAAGATATGGTCAAAGAAGGAGCAGTAGTGATTGACGTAGGAACTACAAGGATACCTGACAATTCCAAAAAATCTGGTTATACGCTCAAAGGTGATGTAAAATTTGACGAAGTAGCTCCCAAATGCAGTTACATTTCTCCTGTACCGGGAGGAGTAGGGCTAATGACTGTTACTTCGCTGATAAAGAACACCTTAATCGCCGCAAAACGCAAGGTGAACTAACCTTAAGTAAGTTTTATGGATAGACAACAAGCCATAGAGCTAATGAACTTATATGGTAAACACCAAGTACCATTCTTTTTTATGGTAGATTTTGAAATGAAAAACTGCTTCGTCAAAGCGATGAAGGACATTCATCATCAAGAGCTTCTGTTTGCCATCAACGGGAAAAGTAATATTGATTCTCAAAACATACCTAATCAAGCACTTAACTACTTTGAAAAACACCCTATACTGTTTGAAGTTTATGAAGCTAAGTTTGAGAAAATCATCAAACACATCAAGGAGGGAGATACTTACCTAATCAATCTGACTTGCCCTACGCCTATCTCTATGAACCTGACTTTGAAAGATATTTTTTATCAAAGCAATGCCAAATATCGGCTTTGGTATAAAGATGAGTTCGTCGTTTTTTCACCAGAGATTTTTGTACAAATCATTGATAATCAAATTTTTTCCTTCCCGATGAAAGGAACAATAGATGCGGACTTGCCTCATGCAGAAGCGAGGATATTGGCTGATGAGAAAGAAAAAGCCGAACACGCTACTATCGTTGATTTGATTCGCAACGACTTAAGCATGATAGCGGAAAAGGTTCATGTTGAGCAGTTTAGGTATGTAGAAAAAATAGAAACTCACCAGCAAACATTGTTACAAGTCAGCTCAAAGATTGTAGGCTCTTTACCAGAAAATTACAAGGAAAATCTTGGGAATCTGATTTTTACCTTGTTGCCCGCAGGCTCTATCTCTGGCGCACCCAAAAAGAAAACCGTAGAGATAATTTTAGAAATCGAGCAGTATGAAAGAGGTTATTATACAGGAATTATGGGAATTTTTGATGGAAAAAACTTGGACAGTGGGGTAATGATTCGTTTTATAGAACAGACAATCAATGGCTTAGCTTTCAAAAGTGGTGGAGGCATTACCTACAAGAGCCAAGCAAAATTAGAATATCAAGAAATGATAGATAAAGTATATGTCCCTATTATTAGAAACAATTAGGATTCAACATAAGCAACTGCAAAACATTGATTTCCACAATGAAAGACTGAATCGCTCGCGCTATCATCTGCTCGGCTCTACCCAAGAGATAGATTTAAAAAATCATATCCAAATTCCTGACCATCTGGACAATGGCATATTCAAGTGTAGAGTCTTGTACGCAAAGGAAATAGAAAAAATAGAGATTATCCCTTACCAACTAAAACCAATCCAATCTTTGAAAATAATACAAGCCGACCATCTCCACTATGCTCACAAATTTGCCGACCGCAGTGGCTTGGAATTGCTCCAATCTAAGGCGCAGTTGGGTCAGCACGAGGATATTATGATTTTGAAAAATAATTATATTACAGATACTTCTTATGCCAATATTGTTTTTTTTGATGGCAAGGAATGGATTACGCCTGCTACACCCCTACTCATAGGCACAAAGAGAAGCCAATTATTACATTCACAAATAATTAGAGAAAAAACTATTCGCATACAAGACTTAGCAAAGTACCAATTTGCCAAAATCATCAATGCCATGATAGACTTGGAAGAAAGCCCCATCATCAGTATAGACGCAATAAAAATGGTCTAAAACCCTAACAAATCATTCATGCCAAATACTCCTTGCTTGTCTTTTAGCCACTCTGCCGCCAAAACTGCGCCCAAAGCAAAGCCTTGACGCGAATGAGCAGTATGCTTGATTTCGATATTGTCTATTTCTGATTCGTACATTACAGTATGCGTACCCGCAACATTGGGTTGGCGAAGCGCGGTAATATTGATATGATTTTCTGAATTTTCCGCTAATTTCCACCCTTTTTTGCTATTCATATTGGCGATAACTCCCTCTGCCAACGTAATCGCTGTACCGCTTGGTGCGTCCTTTTTTTCTGTATGATGAATCTCCTCAATACTCACCTCGTATTGAGGGTAGTTTGCCATCATTTTAGCAAGTAACTGATTGATTTTGAAGAAAATATTTACCCCAATGCTGTAATTGGACGCATAAAAGAAAGCACTATTTTTTTCACTACAGATTTGCTCAATGATAGGTCTTTTTTCTAACCAGCCCGTAGTCCCGCAGACTATAGGAATCTGATTTTCAGTACAATACCTAATATTCTCAAAAGCAGATTCGGGTTGGGTAAACTCAATCGCAACATCTGTATCTCCTTTCTTGATATGGTGAAGGTCAGCAATATTGCTAAGGTCAATGATATGAGAGATATGATGCCCTCTTTGCTGGGCTATTTGCTCTATGGTTTTGCCCATTTTTCCGTAGCCAATGAGTGTTATTTTCATCTATTTTATATTTTTTGGCGGTGAAATTATACCCTTTGGCATATTTATCCTAATGTTCATTTAGTTTTAACAAATCCATATACGACTTCAGGATAAAGAATATTGACTGCTAACTATTTGATAAAAAGTAGATTGTGTTATAAATTAGCTAATTTATAGGTCAGAATCTTAGATTTGGCGCAAGTAATGAAAATCTAAACACCTTGCTTGCGATTTAGAAAAACGCAGGATATTTCGTAGATTTGGGAAAAAGAAAACCGCACGCATGGAACTACTCTACATCTGGATAGAAGACTACAAAAATATCAGAAGGCAAGGCTTTAACTTCTCTGCCAAACACCGCTTTGAGTTTACAGATTTGCAGATAAGCAAAGATGAAAACGACAAAGAAACGGTAACAGGCGGCACGCTCAAAGAACTTCCTGAAAACCCAAACTATATAGACAATTTCTTTGGCGATAACATCACTAATGTAACTGCGATAGTGGGGGAAAATGGGAGTGGGAAGAGTTCGGTATTGGAAGTGATTGGTCATATAACTAAAAATTTAAGATTTGTTGAAACTAAGCAATTTGTAATAATAACTAAGGAGAGCGATAAGTATTATTGGGCTTATAGTCAATCTTTTGCCCCGATAAATAATACTCAATTATCACTTTTATATAGTGATGAATTACTTATGCAACCTCATAAAAAAGCTGACTTAGCTGATTATATCATATATTATTGCCCAATATTTAATGCAGAACATAACATTCAAGATGGGAAAAGTTACTTTGACTCATTTTGGGAAAATAATTTATCTGTTGCATATCGTTTGAGAAATGATGAGAAAAAAGAAAAAAGAGAAGATTTGATAGAAAGTTATTTACAATCAGAAATAAAGCGACAGTTATCTTTTATTAAAGACAGTAGCAATTTGGAAAAAGATTTACCAATGACTTTGCCCAAAAGGATAATGTTTTCTATTAACACACTTGAAAGCACATTTGAAAATATAGCTGAACTCAAAGACCTTCTTTCCCAGAAGGAAGGAAACTCAAATCTTATAGGTTTAATAGAAAATCATAGTTCAAACGAAAACGTTAAGATTGAAAATAGCTTTCTAATATATGATATAGGTAATCAAAAAGCATTAATGGAATTTATAGATTATGAGCCAAAATTAGAGAATTCTTACATTGACTATCAGTGGGATATTGTTTTAAGTTCAGGCGAAAAAGCCTTATTATCTTTATTCTCAAATTTCTATGATTTTGAATCTCAGAACCCTACTCGACTTCCTCTAAAAAATTACTTCACTATCCTCATTGATGAAGGCGAACTCGGTATGCACCCGCAGTGGCAGAAACAATATTTGCAAAATATCTTAACCGTTCTTCCACAGATATTTAAAGATAAGAAACTCCAATTTATCCTCACCTCACACTCTCCTTTTTTGGTATCAGACTTGCCAAAAGACCACATTATTTTTTTGGAAAAGGGCGAAGATGGCACTTGCCAAGTTAAAAATAGCCTGAACGAAATGAAACAGACCTTTGGCGCAAATATTCATACCTTGCTGACGGATTCCTTTTTTATGACAGGCGGACTAATGGGCGAGTTTGCGAAGGAGAAGATTCAGCATTTGATTAACTACCTCAATCGTGAAAATTTGGACAGTTGCGAAATCAAAACAGACGAGCAGGCGCAAAAATACCTGAATATCATTGGCGAGCCTATTATCAAGAATTTTTTACAGAAACAATTGGATAGCAGGAGATTACAAAATATAGAGAAAGACCATGACGCAAGAATAAAATATTTGGAAGGAGAATTGGAAAGATTACGCTCTAAAAAGGAGTAAATTAAGTTTCGTTCCTACGGAACTTGGTGGGCGTGGGCGGTTTCATTTTTCCTACCAAACAGTCGTCCCTCTGGGACTTTAATAAATTGTATTCCAATGCCGTTAGGCATGACCGCTTTGTAAGAAAATGGAAAACGTACCCAATCTCTAAGCCTCATAGAGGCGCAACTTTGACCTGAATTGGAAAAGGGTAAAAATTAAGT
>JALOMS010000014.1 GCA_025455345.1 Thermoflexibacter sp.
CGAGATGGCTTGCGTACTTCCCAAGAGTGATAGAGGCATGGTATCTGCCCCCAAAGCGGGGAGTACAGTGCTGATATTTGCTTGTTTTAAATAACGAGCAAGCCAGCCTCCTTGCACATTTTGCTTTTTCTCTACGCCTTTTTCTATCAAATCCATAGCATCAAAATGACTCCGTGTGCCGTTGGTAAGCCCGCAAGCGTGCAAAATCGCCAATTGTTTGCTTTGGTACAGTTCCAGCAAAGGGCTTGCGGCTTTGTGGAGTGCAAAGTCCAAATTATTGAGCGTATTTTGCAAAAAAAGCCCTTTTTGTGCGCCACTGTCTGTAATATGTAATACGTATGTCCGAACTGCGTGCGTCTATGTAGTTCTTATCACTTGCAGGAGCTACCAAATGGAGGGAATCGCACCCACCACGCAAGAAAATCAAAACAAATATTTCCTTGCTTTCTTCTGCAAAGGCAAAACTATTGAAGGGTAATAAGGAGGCACTTAGCAAAGCACCACTACAACCTGCTAAAAAATTGCGTCTGTTCATTTTTTATCTCATTTGAAATTCTGGGGACATTGCTATCAATGCCACCATATTGACCAATCTATGTTTTCGCTCGCCCTCATTATAATACGTTACTTCATCGTCTATATCTCCACCTTGCGCCAAGAAATTGGCACATTTTTCTTTGATTTTTTCATTATTTCCCAAAGGCAAAAATCTATTCAGCCAAAACTCTGTAATTTGCCTTGCGGTAAGTAGATGATTGGGCGTTTGCTTTATTACATCAAAATCTAATAACCTGTGCCAATCTTCGCCTATTAAAGTCATCAACATATTCCACCTCGCCAATAAAAAATTAGGATTATGCCAGTACTGTGCCGTATCAGGATTGCCTTTGGGGAAAGGATTGGTAAATAGGTGTTGTCCTGTACTTGCAAAAAGATAAAGCAAATTTTGGTTAGGGGTCAAAGTGGCTTGTAGTGCGCGAATCGCAGATACCAAAAGCTCAAAGGGTCGCTTGCTTTTCTGCCCAACGGCTTGTTTCATTTCGTCAGAAGTCAAAATAGTTTTCAGCACTAATTTGATTTGCTCTGGGTGGTTTATATTTTTTGTCCATGCTTCTATTGCCTTGTTAATCAAAGAAATAGGAGGCTCATCAGTTACAAATCTGCGGCATAGTTTGGTGCAGATAAATTTTGCTGTGGCAGGGTGATTTGCCAACAAGTCTAAAACTTTTAACCCGTCTGCCAAGGGCGGCTGATTAGGTGGAAATTCTACGCCTAAGACCCTTTTTTGGTAATTATCATGCCATGCTTCGTAATAGAAAAACGCGCCATCGTTTGTAAATTTTCCTCCTTTTTCATTGTCCCTACCATCATTGACCGTCCAGCCTGTGAAGGAGCGCGCCGCCTCATACACGTCCTCGTCTATGTAGCCTATGGGCTTCTCTACCAAGGCATTAGGGACTTCTTTCCAGCGATTGTAGAGGTGATTTAAGTAGCTTTCCGCACCTAAGGTATGCAGTTCGAAAAGTTCGCGGGCGTAGTTTTCATTGGCAGGGCTTGCTTTGGAGTTGTAATTATCCAAATAGTAGAGCATGGCAGGACTTTGGGCTACTTTTTCCAACAATGTTCTAAAATTTCCTAAACAATGCTTGCGAATAGTAGTGTCGTAAAGTGGCAAACTAATGCTAATGCGAATATCTGCTTGTATGTTCACTGTGAAGTGATTATGCCAAAAATCCATGAGCATTTCCTTCAATTGCCAATTGCTGTAAATTGCTCTAAGCCAAGTATCTGCATAGACTTCGAAGGCGGGAAGATTTTTGGCTTCATAAGTTACTTTTTCTTGATTAAGTTTGTCAAAAAGCTCGTTAGCAGATTGTTTTAAGTAGGAAAAAGAGCGAGTTTCTTTTTTCTTGCCTATTTCTACGGAATATTGTGTGGTTTGGATTTTTTGCAAATATATTTTGTCATCGTCCTCTTTGGGGGCTAACTGTTCTTCTAAAAAAGCAGAAAATCCTATTTTCTTGACCTTTTCAATCAGGTCTGGAGTAAGTCCATAGGTTATTTTTTGTGCAAGTAAGAGGTCTAACATGGGACAATGATGTTTTTAAGGCATTAGTAATTCACCAAGGATTAGTAAAGTTATATCATTATTTAATATGTTTTTGTCATTTCAGAGTCTATACAAATGACAAAGTTGGCTAAATTTTTATTTTCTGCTTTGAGGGTAGTGATGTCTTCTTGTTCCACAGAAGAAATTGTTAGAATCTTAAGTTTGGGTTTGTAGTTATTTAGATACCATACTATCCCTTCAAACTTGTCTGAATGAAAAGAGCCATTGAAATGGAGTAAGGTGCGGTCTTTTTCCCAATTTTGAGAGATAAAATATGCCATTGTTGCGTCTTTAGAGGCTTGGGCATAGACTATATTCCACCCATTGGTGCCGCCATGACCGCCTCCCATCATTTTATACATTTCTTTGTAAGATAAGAGCGTAGTATCTACTTTAATTGGTTGAGGAGCAATGAAATCACTTGCTTTTTTATCTAATTTCTTTAGTACATCTAAGCCCCCATTCGCTACCATACTTGCATATCTTCTTGGGATATTTGAAGCAATAAAAGGAATTTTGTTTTGTTTGGCAAACTCTACAATAGGTCTGTAATCTGTCTTATAGTTATTCCAAAGTTTGGCTTCTTTTTCAAAATTATTTTCCTTGATATAAGCGTTTAAGTATTCATTCAGAATCAGTTGGTCATCTGCTTCGAACATCTCTGCCGCCAATACCAATTTTTCTGATTTTGCTTTAAAAAGGTCTTTGGTAAGTTTTAACTGCAACCAATGGCAGATAGGATTGTTATGTAACTCACCAAATAAGACTACATCAGCATTTTGAGCTAATTTTAAGAGTTCACTGTACGAAGATTGCTTTCCCTCTTGGTCGTAGAGCAGATAAGCAGGTTTATCGCTTTGCATGGAGAGTAAAAAAAAAGATGAAATAATAAGCGTAATATTTTTAAATATATTTTTCATAAGAATCTGTGCATTAAGTAATTATAAATTATTAATTGTAAATTATAAATGAATATAAAATAATGATAATCAATAGATTACGTTTATTTATATGATAAAAACTCATTAATAATACCTACTTAGGAAACCAGTAATTTGCTTAAAATATAGCACTTGCTACTTCTTTGATAGCAGTAGATTTGCTCATGGTATAATAGTGCAAACAAGGTACGCCAAATGCGATAAGTTCTTTGGATTGTTGGATACACCACTCTATACCTACCTGTTTGACCGCCTCATTGTCTTTGCATTTCTCGACTTCTTTTACCAAATCATTAGGCATATCTATATGAAAAGTACGCGGTAGCGCGGAAAGTTGTCCTTTGGTAGTGAGGGGTTTTAATCCCGGAATAATCGGAACATTGATGCCTATATCTCTGCACTGCTTGACAAAGTCAAAATATGCTTGATTGTCAAAAAACATCTGCGTAACGATGTAATCTGCCCCCATTTCTATCTTCATTTTGAGGTATTTTAAGTCTTGATAGAGGTTAGGAGCTTCAAAATGCTTTTCAGGATAAGCGGCAACCCCAACGCAGAAGTTAGTAGCCTCTGCATTTTGTATATTATTGTCTAAGTATTTGCCTTTATTCATACTAACCACTTGTCCAAGAAGGTCAGTAGCGTATCTATGTCCTTCAGGGTGAGCCGTAAAGACTCCTTCGGATTTTACAGGGTCGCCTCGCAGTACCAATACATTGTCTATGCCCAAAAAGTGCAAATCTATCAGGGCATTTTCTGTTTCTTCTTTAGAAAAACCACCACAAATGATGTGAGGAACGGTTTCTACCTTATAGCGATTCATCAAAGCCGCACAAATCGCTACTGTACCTGGACGTTTTCTGGTAAGCTCTTTTTTGAGCAAGCCAGCTTGGATTTCTTTGTAAACGTATTCTTCTCTATGATAAGTAACATCAATAAAAACGGGCTTAAACTCCATGAGGGTATCTACCGCCGAGAAGATATTTTGTATGCTTTCTCCTTTGACAGGAGGCAAGATTTCTATTGAGAAAAGTGTTTTGTTTTGCTGATTTTGTAAATGTTCTGTTACTTTCAATTTATTCGTGTATTAAGTTTGACATTAGGACAAAGATTTGGCAAGGCAATAATAAGGAATTTTTACAAAAATCAATTCCTCTTGCGTACAGCTTCATATAAAATTACTCCAGTAGCTACGGAAACATTGAGAGAGCCTATTTTCCCATACATAGGAATCTTTACTTGCTCATCACACATACGCAAACATTCGGGCGAAATGCCGTCTTCTTCCGAACCCATCACTATTGCTAAAGGGCTATCATAATCTACTTCATAAATTATTTTATCGCTTTTTTCAGTACAGCCTATAATCTGAAGTCCATTATTTTTTAAATATTGGAGTGTACCTTTGAGGTTTCTTTCTCTACAAATCGCAACTCTACTGAGTGCGCCTGCGGAAGTCTTAAAAGCGTCGCTCCCCAATCTTGCCGTATTTTTGTCGGGAATCACAATCGCATCTATGCCTACACACTCTGCCGTTCTGACGATTGCTCCCAAATTTCGTACATCAGTGATGCGGTCTAAGACCAGAATAAATGGGTTTTTCCCCTGTTCGTATGCCACGCTGATAATATTGTCCAAAGAAGCATAGCTAATCGCAGAAACAAAGGCAAGAACTCCCTGATGCGCTTTTTTGGTAATGCGGTTTATTTTTTCTATGGGGACTCTTACCATAGGAATTTTATGGCGATTGCATAGGGAAGCAAGCTCGATAAGGCTGGGGCTTTTGAGTTCCTTCTGAATCAATACTTTTTCTATTTCCTTACCTGCCTCTATTGTTTCTATGATTGGGTGTATCCCAAAAATCATTTCTTGCGAGGAATGATGCTCTCTTTCCATACCTACTTTTTTTATAAAAAATTTTATTGATAAATGTAACTCTTTGAATTGGAAATGAGTAGCATTTATATTTTGACTTAAGTGCAAAGATAAGTATTTGTTCAAATGAAAACAAATAGCCATATCTGTAAAAAAACAGAAGAAATATGCTTTTTTACCTTAAATAATTAGCTAAAATTAGGTTTATTTGCTTAACTTTGTCTTGTCAAAATAGCCAAATTACCTAACATCTGAGATTTATCATCACTTACCAACTTTTATGGCTTACCTCTTTGATATATTTTGCATTGTTGTCTTCTTTTAACTTGTATAGAGCAATCTACTTTTAGAATATGAATATCTATGTCAAACTTACAATTTTATGTTTAAGTTTGGTGGTATTTACGGGAGTACCACTTTATTTTGTTTCTACGGAGGAATCCCAACAAAAACTTAAAGATGAGATTTCTATGCACATCGTAGCCCAATGTGATTATACGATGAATAGTATTGATAGATTTCTTTATGAAAGAATACAAGACATTCATGTCATAGCCAATGACCCCGTTTTTAGGGATACAGCCTCTTCGCCCAAATCCATTACCCTACGCTTGCAAGAAGTAAAAAAACTTAGTTCTTTGTACAATAGCATTTCCTATTTTGATATGGAAAGGGTACGAATAGCAGATACTGAAGGGAAAAATATAGGCAGGAGGCACGCCTTGATTAATTATTGGCGCAAAATTCAGCAAGGGGAAGATGATGTCATAGATGTTTCTTTTTCAGAATCTTTGAATACCAATGTGTTTCACTTTGCGACCGTAGTCAAAGATGTACAAGGCAAGAAAATAGGAGTAGTAGTTACACGTATGCTTATTAGCCGATTTTATGAAATATTGCCTACCCTATCAGAAAAAGAAAATATACTTTCTAAAATGCAAATAGACCTACTCGATGCCGATGGCGTACTCCTATACTCCAACTATAACCCTAATGGGATATTGAGAGAAAAGTATAATAAAAGCCTTATTTTGAGCTATTTGAAGAAATCTCAAAATGGATATTATGAAAGTGGAGATATTACTTATTTTCTCGCATTGGACAAGGGCTATCTTTCTTATCGAGGGCAGAATTGGTTATTGATTTTTGAAGCTCCTGTTGATTTGATTTATGCTCCTTCTAATAATCTAAGAAATAGGCTGTTAGTGAATATGATTTTTATTTTGATTATTGCCATGGGAATTGGTCTGTTTATCGCACATCGCTTTGCAAAGCCGATTGCTTCTTTGACAGAATCTATACGTCATTTGGCAAGCGGGGATTTGGACGCAGAAATAGCGATTACCTCAAAAAGTGAAGTTGGATTTTTGCAAAGAGAATTCAAAAGAATGGCTGTAAGCCTGAGTACAAAAATTCAGGAACAGACCCAACTCAATATGCGCTTGGACACTGCTCTACACAAATTAGAACATCAAAATAAGGATATTACCTCAAGTATTAACTATGCCGAGAAGATTCAGAGAGCAATGTTGCCTGACGAGCAGGTATTAAAATATTATTTCAATGATTATAATATTTTATATCTACCCAGAGATATTGTTAGTGGGGATTTTTATTGGTTTGACCAGATTCACTATGCAGGCAAGGATTATTTTGCTGTTGCAGTCGCAGATTGTACAGGGCATGGTGTACCTGGTGGATTTATGTCTATGCTGGGCAGTAATCTGCTTACTTCTTTGATTACTTTTGGAAAAAATTTAAGTCCTTCCATTGCTTTGGCAAAACTCAACAAGGCAATCAAACACGAACTACATCAAGAAACCAACAATTTACAAGACGGCATGGAGATAGCTCTAATAATCATGGATTTAGAAGACAAAAAACTATATTTTGCGGGAGGGAATCGTCCTTTGTTTATCTTTAGAGATAGGGAATTCATTATTCTTGATGGTGCAAAGGTAACGATTGGAGGAGTGTCCAAATTTGAGATAGAGCGCAAGCGAATGGCAAATCTCGAAGACCAAGTAATCGATATTAGAGAAAATGACCTCATTTATATGTTTAGTGATGGCTATAAAGACCAATTGGGCGGGGAACAACTGCAAAAATTTTCAGGAAAATCTTTCCGAAAAATGTTGTATGAGATGCGAAATCTACCTTTGGCAGAGCAAAAAGAAATCATGTTGCGTCAGTTTGCGGAGTGGAAAGGCACGCATAAGCAAACTGATGATATTTTAATTATGGGTATTAGGATATAACTATGGTTTATCGATATAACTGAGCCATTGTAATATGTCTTGTACGGATAGATTTCCTCCACTAATAATTAGATTTGCTTGTTTATAAAAAGGAAGCCTTTGGTTATATTTTTCTTGGAGCTGGGCATTGATTTCTTCAGGTTTTACATTTAGCAAAGGTCTAACGCCACTTTCTTTGCTCACTCGCTGGGCAAGTATCTCTACAGGGACATCTAAAAAAATAGCAAACCCGTATGTTTTAATGGTTTGCATATTGTCAAAAAAGCAAGGCGTTCCGCCACCCGTCGCAATGACTGTTTTTTCTAAGGTCAATGTATGGAGCAACGCCTTGCGCTCTATTTCTCTAAAATAATCTTCTCCTTTGATAGCAAAAATTTCAGCAACAGTATTCCTTTCACTTTGGACAATCCACTCGTCCAAATCTAAGAAATGATAGCCAATTTCCTTTGCTAACTGCTTGGCGAGTGTACTCTTACCACTTCCAGGCATTCCAAGTAAGTAAATTCTTTCAGGAAACATTATCCAGATTTATAACTTAGTCAGAAGTAGAATATCGTGCTTTAAAATCTCTAAATGAGCTATTTAGTCCTATTTTCTTCAGTTTTATTTGGTCACTTGCGCCTTCGGACTTATCTAAGTAATTGCCTACATATACGTAGTAATAAATCCTTTTGTTGTATTGGTCTGGCATCAAATATACCCCTTCGAATCTACGCGAACGCAATTCCTCACAGAATTTCAATGCTCCTTCTATATCTTCAAACTTGAAGATTTCTAAGCCCCAATTACTTTTATCTACTTTTTCTCCTTCCATATTGTACAATACAGCTTCTTTGGGGTCAAAAGGGATAATAGGTTCTTTGCTTTCTACCGTAGTTACGACTTCACCTGTTTTTCCTTTCAAAGGAATCATCCAATCATGCTGTATTACTTCGAACTCATTGGCATCTTTGTCTCCTTGGGCGAAGATATAATGAGCCTGTCCTGCGCCAGCATCTTTACTTTTTTTCAATTGAGCAACACTGCCCAATCCTATGCTATATGCGGTAATCGTATAGGTATTTCCTTCTGTTTTTAATCCTTTGGTGCGATTGTCTGGGTCTTTAGGCACTACTCGTGCGAAATCTATCATTCCATCAAAATTAAAATCCCCAAAAGAATCTGTCCCATTAAAAATACTGGAGAAAGCTATCTGCTCGATTCGCTTAGGGTTAGTAATGTCAAATAGATTGTAACATTTGAAATCGC
This sequence comes from Thermoflexibacter sp., assembly GCA_025455345.1. Classification (GTDB taxonomy): domain Bacteria; phylum Bacteroidota; class Bacteroidia; order Cytophagales; family Thermoflexibacteraceae; genus Thermoflexibacter. The sequence continues at coordinate 8,433 of JALOMS010000014.1, forward strand.
AAGCCTTGTCTATGCAATCATCTCTCATACTTACCAAGCAAACATATTTTTTGCCCAAATAAGAAAATTCATAAATATCTAAGAAATTACCTGTACTCTGACGGAATGCTTTTTCTACATCACAGTAAAAAGAAAATCTTTGATTATTTAGATAAATCCCCGTATTAGAGCTTGCTTCCTTGCTTTTGGCATTGATAGAGAATAGGCGCATGGGTATGCTCCCATTGATATACGTAGTAAAAGTTGTATCCTTTGACTCTTTGACTCCTGAAGCAGTAAGTTGTTTGCTTTTGCTTACTCTTTCTTGGGTTAGTTTGCCCAAAGAATATTTGTTAGGTTCCTTTCCAAACTGTGCGTATAGCGCATTGGATAGTAAAATAGATAGAAATAGAATAAATAAGATTCTCATACAGTACATTTTTAACCTATATTGAGGTACGATATTGATAATTACAAATTTAGTGTAAAAAATTTAAACCCTTAACAAATATACAAAAATCGAGCAAAAATTTTAAAATAGTTTATTGCCAAACACCCAAACAGTATCTTACTAAGACCAACCTCCTATTCTACTTTGCCCAATATTACTCTACCCCGATAACTTCGACTTCGAAGAATAAGACAGCATTAGGAGGAATTATTCCATTTATTCCTCTGTTTCCATATCCTAACTCAGCAGGTATTTTCAAAAGGGCTTTTGTGCCTATTTTGAGTTTAGCAACTCCCTCGTCCCAGCCTCTAATGACTCTGCCCTGCCCTAATGGGAAAGAAAAGGGTTGTCCTCCATCTACCGAACTGTCAAATTTTTGTCCATTTTCTAAAAAACCTGTATAATGTACGATTACATTTTTTCCGATTTCTGGCAACGCACCTGTTCCTTCTTGTAATATTTTGATTCCCAATCCTGTATCAGAAAAGGTAAAACCTAAATTTCGTTCTACTGCTTGCCAGTTTTTCAGGGCTTCTTGGATAAATAAGATGTCTGCGGCAGTTAATTTTAGCAGTTTATCTGCCGCTAAGCTCGCTAAGTATTTTAAGTCTCTTTCCTTTGCAAGGTTTACTTTGACGGCTTTGCCTTTGTTTTGGATGTAAAAAAAATTGGCTTTCTCCATGAACTGAGCGCATTGTAAGGGGAACATTTCATTCTTATAGCAGTAGTCTATCTTTACTCCTGCTATTTTTACGCATTTATCACACTGCCCAATGACTGCATAGCTTATCATTAGCCCCAACATAAAAGTAAATAATTTTTTCATTTTGAAATTAGTATTTTTTAAATGTGTAGTTTATTTTGAACAAAATCCTCGCAAAATTTTGAATATTTTTCTTAAAAGTAGGAAAAAATAAGTTAAAAATAGCAAATCATTTTATGTTGTGGTAGTTCTGAGCCAGTCCCCTATGCCATACGGGTCAGGCATGGGCGCAGATACGTGTTCGTGTTTGATTTTCCACGCTCCATCGCTGTCTTTGAGCATAACAAAAGTAGCCCGAAACTGTACACTAAATGCTCTATCTTTGACCTCGACAGTAAGGACAATCTGCCCACTGATGTAGCCCATATTGACATCAACTTCTGCAAATGCGCCCTCGACCCACTCGATAGACTTTAAAGATAGCCCAGAAGCACAGAAATCCTGCCATCCTTTGGCTATGGCAGGATATCCTAATGTGGCATAACGAGGTCCTTCTACAAACACATAAGTATCAGGAGATTGGATATATTTATTACAAATGTCTTCTACTCTTTTGTCAATAATTGCTTGGAAAAAATCTTTATTTTGCTGAATAAGTGTGTCTTTCATAAAATTACGCTTAGATTTTTATAAAAAAAGTTACCCTTGATAGGCTTCTAATGCCTTTAATTCTCTCTCAAATCCCCCTGAAAGAATAGGGAATCTACACCATGTTTTAGGGTCTAAATTTTTGTCGTCCAAATGAAAGGAAGGAGCATAACGTTCTCTTTTCCATTGATTTCTGCACCAAAGTCTGAAAAATTTGATGACCCAAGTCTTCAGTTGGTTTTTGGTATATTGGGCATATTTGAGTTGGAGTAGTATATAACATTCCAAAGGCATTTTCTTATCGCGAATAGCGGCTTCCTCAATAGCATCCAATAAGTCATAAGGCATCAAATCTTCCTCATCAGTTTGTTTGTTTTCTAAGGGGCGCAATTCTGCTGTGGGTTGTTGCTCATTGACATATTTCAAAGCGGGCATTTTAAAAAACTCCTCTGTGCCTTTCATGTCATAACCAATGCCTTCTAACCATCTCAGCCACTGGCGCAAAAATGCTTTATCGATACCTGCAATAGGACTAAGACCGCCCGAAGTATCTCCGTCCATCGTGGCATAGCCAACTGCCGCTTCAGACCGATTACTTGTCGAGAGCAAAAGTGCGTTTTTCAGATTAGCAATCAGCCAAATACTTGGGGAGCGCACACGAGCCTGTACATTTTGGAGAGGAATATCATCTGTCTGCCAACTCATCTCTCTACCTATGGCTTTAGAGATTAGATAGGTATATTCTTTGAATATATTATTGACGTTCAATTCGTAAAACGCGGCATTGACCGCTTTGGCAACTTGCAAGGCGGCATTTTGAGTAATGATAGAGCTGTTTTCAGTGGGCTGATATGCCGTAGTGATTAGAATATGGGCGATTTGTTCGGCTGTTTGACAGTCTTGTATTTCCTTGATATAGGCTAATTTTTTCTTAAATCTATCTATCCCTATACTTTCTATACCCATTTTAATCATCAAATAACAACAACACGTAATGGCAGAAGAATCCGCTCCTCCGCTCAGAGAAATTACAAATCCCCTTGAGTAGCTCTTTCTCATATAATCAAAAAGACCTAAAGCTTGTACTCTGGCAAATTCTTCCTCTTGAAGATACTTACTTTTTTCCCAAGGATTGTCCAAGATTTGTGAGGGTTCTGGCAAAATATTAGGATAGGAAAAATGTGTTTCTATACAATTATCCTGCATTTCAGGCACATTGAATACGGTGCTTGCTTGCGCCTGTGCCATGCGTGCGTCAGCTATGTCAATGACGGCACTTGTAACTAAATAATCATCAAAAGTTAGCCGCTCTCCCACTGCTACCAAAGACCCTGAAGAGGCTATCAGCGTACCCCCATCATAGATAGCTCTACCTGCCTCATTACCCAATAAATTTGAATAGATATACGCTGTTCCAAAGGCGCGCGAACCTTCTAATACAAATCGCTTGCGAATATCTAATTTTGCAAAAGCAAAATGACTCGCACTGGGGTTCATAATTAAATCTATGCCGTATTTGTATAACTTTCTCCCCGGACGATTGGCTACCCAAGCATCTTCACAGATTTCAAAGCCTATTTTTACACCGCCAATATTATAATAAATATCCCCCATAGGATAGGATTGTTTATTGCCTTTTTGGTCAGTAAGGACTATATTCACTCGCTCGTCTTCAGGCCAAGGAGTAAACCAACGTGGCTCATAATGAATCCCATTCCCTGCCAAAAATCTCTTAGCCACAAAACCTATAATTTGCTCATTTACAATGAGGCAAGCTGTATTGAAAATGCGATTTTGGTACAAGATAGGGAGTCCTACGCTGACTACCATATCGGTAGTATAGGGAAGGATTTCTTCTAATACTTCTAATGCTGTTTGATGTACACCAATAGCGTAAAAAGCATCTTCGCATCCATATCCAGTAATGCAAAGCTCAGGTAAGCACAAAATACTAACTTTTTGTTTGCGTGCTTCTGCTATTGCATGGATAATATTCTGTTTATTATTCTCCCAGTGGAGAGGTGTTTGGTTGAGTACTGCTCCAGCGACCTTGATGAGTTTCATATTGAGTTAGAATTTAATACCTTAGTGTAAAAAATACAACGAAAAATTAGGCTATGAAGTTTAGTTAAACTACCTATTTATAAAAAATAAATGCTCCCGCCTAAAGAGAGCATTTATAAAGTTAATTCTTATCTAAGTTATTTTTATAATTTTACACCTATGACCAAAATATCGTCTATCTGTGGAAAAGGCTTGATAGAAGCATCTGTATCGTACATCCAACTGCTTAATGTTGTTTCTAAAGCTACTTTTTGGTCGGCTAAGTTTTTGTTTGATACTTCCAAGAGTAACTTCTTGAAGTTATCTCTCATAAACTTGCGGAATGGCGTTCCTCCAAACTGATGATAGAAACCATCAGAAATCATGTACAATACTGTGGGAGAACCGATAGAAAACTTAGTAGTAGTAAAAGGAACATTGCGCCTACGCTGGCGATGTAGTCCTCCTATGTGGCGTGGATTTCCTTTTAGTTCGTAAATCTCACCATCTTGTACATAGAAAATAGGCATTTTTGTTCCTGAAAAAGCAATTTCTTTAGCTGAATGGTCTATGATACACAATGATATATCCATGCTATCACCTATATTACTATCTTCTTGTTGCAAAGTAGCTACAAAATTATCATTCAGGGCTTGCAATATTTCCTCTGGTTGGGTCATATTGCGCTCGTCAATGAGTTGGTTGAGAATACTTCCCCCAATAATGGAGAGTAATGCACCTGGTACTCCGTGTCCTGTACAATCTGCGGTAACTAAGATAGTTTTTTTATTACCATTGATTTCTTTTTGGGATAGCCAATAAAAATCTCCAGATACAATATCTTTGGGTTTAGAAAGTACAAAATGTTCTGCAAATGCTTCTTGCATACGTTTTTCAGATGGTAAAAATACTTCCTGAATATCTTTGGCGTAGCGAATACTTTCTGTAATTTGTAGGTTTTTGTGTCGCAGTTCTGCATTTTGTTGCTTCATCGCTTCTTTTTGTTCGCGAAGCTCCGCATTAGTTTCATTAATTTCCTCATAAGCAAATTGTAACTGCTCTGATTTAAGTTCTACTTCCTCTTTTTGCAGTTCTACTTCTTTGCTTTTTTCTAAAATTTGCTCTTGCCTTTTGTTAATTTCCTCTTGTTGCTTCTCCAATTCTTCATTCTTTCGCTTAATCTCCATCTCATCTCTTTTATGTAGCGCATTGAGTTGTTTGAGTTTTTGATTATCTCTCAATATCCATAACCCCAATGCCAACAAGATAATAGCCCCAATGCCTATGGCAGTAAGTAATTGGTTTTTGCCCTTGAGCGTAGCTTGGTCTTCGGCGATTTTTTGTTGGAGTTCTAAGTTTTCTCTTTCTTTTTTGGCGGATTCGTAGCGTACCGAAAGCTCACTAAGCTGTCTATCTCTGGCGATATTGAAAAGGCTATCTTTGAGCAATACATAATCTTTGTGGTATTCTAAGGCTTTTGGGTATTCTTTTTTAGACTCATAGTATTCAAACAGAGAGAGGTAAAGATTGAGTTGGAGTTGCCTAACGTTGATTTGTTGGGCTAATTGCAACCCTTCTTGAAAATAGCTACTTGCTTTGTCAAATTGACCTAATTTTGCATAAATTTCACCCATTGTTGTGAGTACGTGTGCCATGCCTGCCTTATCTCCCTCATTGCGTTTGATTTCCAAAGACCTTAAGGTGTATTGGAGGGCATCTTGGTAACTCCCCAATTTGACAAATACATCACCGAGATTACTCAAGGCATTGCCTATTAGTTTTTCATCTCTAATATTTTCTGCGGACTCTAAGGCTCGCAAATTATACTCTCTTGCGGTACGCAAGTCCCCTTTCTGTTCGTAAACTTCTGCTATTCCTAAGTTTACTTCAATAATTTTCTTAGGTTCATTAAGTTTTTGTGCATTAGTCAATGCTTTGCGGTAGTATTCTAATGCTTTTGGGTTATCTTTTTGGTCAAAATACATCTTCCCAATTGATGTATAGAGGTTAGTTGTTCCCTGAAGATTGTCCAATTCTTCATAAAGTTTTAAGCCCTCCTGAAAATTCCGAAGCGCGCTTTCATTCTCATCTTTGGCATGATATAAATTCCCTAACTGCTCGTGCAATTGGGCAATTTTGAGTTTGTCTCCTTGCAAATTGGCAAGAACATCTTCTAAACTATCTATTGCAGTCTTAGACAAGGTAGCGGGATTATTTTTTTGAGCAAAGACTGTAAAAGTTTGTATAGTCAGCAATAACAATAAAATACGGCAACTTTTCATGGTCGCAATGAAATTTGGTAAATAATGAGTAAGCTATAAAGTAAGAAAAAATATATTCAAAATATATTCTATTAACTATTCCAAAAGTGGGGGCGAAATGGTAAACAGATTTAAAAGTAATAACAAAACAATTAACATTAGCAAAAATATTGCAAAAGTTTTCAAAAAATAGTTTTTTTCAAAAAAAATTGCATTATTATTCTATCCAGACAAATTTGTTTACCAAACTTTCCGTCCCATCTTCGTTGGTACTAAATATATAATAAACTCCTGTTCGCGCTCTAATATTGTTATAATCTCTGCCATCCCAAGTCGCAGTTCCCCCATTTGCGCTTGTTTCATAGACTAATTTGCCAGAAACATCTGTAATTTTAATACTTGCATTGCTTGCTAAACCTTGGATAGTAACTACTCCACTAAAATTTGGAGGAACAGGATTGGGGAATACTTTGATAGTTGAAAATGAGTTATTTGCTTCGGTAGCCGTCCCACGATAAGAAACCAATCCCCTGTCTGTGGCAAAAAACACCTCGCCCGTTTGGTCATGGATTTCTATATCTATGATTTTATTAGAGAGCAGTGGGCTATTTTCTGCGGTAAATCTATTGATTAGGGTAGAACCATCTGCGGAAAAAAGCCATACCCCTTTTTCTGTTCCTATCCATTTGCGATTACCACCATCTATTTCTATGGAAGTAACTGCTTCGCCACGAAGCAATTCTCTTGATTCGAAAACGACAACACTTGCGTCTATATTTGCCCTATCTAAGACAGAACTTGCGTCAAAAATTACTCTTATGCCCGCATCCGTACCTATCCACATATTGCCCTGTTTGTCATTAGCTATGCACCTCACATTCAAGTCGTTCAGACCTCCTCTACGCGGTTCTGTGGTTAGCGTCTTGTTTCTATTTTGTTTGTCAAAAACCAATATACCTCCCCCCAAATCTGGACTCTGGCGCACCCATAAGTTTGACAAATCATCAGTAATGATTTCCAAGGGGTTAGTCGCCGCAAAGCTATTAAATATATATGGTTGCCAAGAGCCACTGCGAGTGCGTCTATACACAGAAGGCTCGCCTAAGCGCACTCCATGGAGCGTAACCCATAAGTTCCCTTCCAAATCTACTGTACAACCTGACAATCTACCAGTGCGGAGTGGGCTATTATTCGCATTGATGACTGTAAATTGATTGTTTTGCAAATTCCATTCTAATAAACCATCTTGGAAAGAAGTAATAAAAATTCTATTGTCCAAAGGGCTGTAAGCAATGTCTGTGAAGTCCCTCAAGGCAGGAATATCCACAGAAGCTATCAGTTTATCTACACCGTTATAGTTAGTCCATTGTCCATTCTCAAATACATAAAACCCTGATAAGTTATTATTAGGCAGGTAATTATTGGTATATCCTCCTCCCAAGCAGATAATTTTATTGTCAAAATAACGCAATCTAAAACTTTGAGGGCTGTAAGTACCAGAGGGATAAGTATTCTCGAACATACCATTGGTATCTGTAACCAAGCCAAGCGCATTATCAGCCGACCAAATTTTTCCATTTGCGTCTATCAAACTCTGGAATGGGCGGATGATTTTAGGATTGGTGAAATTTTGAATAGAATTGTCAGGTCTTAGAACACTTATCTGATTTTCCAAAGAAATCACAATTTGGTTATTGATAGCACTAATGTCTGTATAAATACTTCCTTTCTTTAGATTTAAACTTCTAAAAGTTCCATTATTGTACTCAAAAATATCATTCCCATTGATTCCCAAGTAAATACTTGTATTCCTTGCCGCCATCGTTCTGATATTGGTGCGCTGGGGGGGAGCTAAAAAACGCCAATTCCGAAAATCTAAGCGGTTGGTAGTAGGCGAAAGGGAGGCTACCATGAAGCCCTGTTCGGAGGCTAAAAATAAGCTATCTTTGGCAATAGCTCCAGCATAAATAACATTAGTAGAGCCATTTAATCCAATATTTGCATAAGTTTCTCGTATTTCCGTTCTGACCAAGTCCAACACCGCTACCCCAAAAGGCATGGAAAGGTAAGCAGTATTTCCGCTCAATAGTATATGATTTATTTTTTTGTTTTCAAAACGTGAATTTAAAATAGAACGAATATTAATAATTTCATTTTTTTCCTCATTAAGCAAATCTATATTACCATTTTGATAAGTAATTATTAAGATTTTCAAGGTGTTATGATACGTGATTTTGCTAAAACTAATATCACTTAAGCCATCAATTTTGGAGAGTATGCCTAAACTTTTTTCTATTTTGTCATAGAAAAATAATCCATTAGCCGAAGCTACATAGACTCTTTTTTCGCTTTCGGTAATACTCTGGGCATTGTGATAGGTTAGGTGAGTGCGCCAAGTTCCTACTGCGATGTCCGTATTTTGGGCAATAAGGCATAAGGGCATCAAAAAGCCCCATTTTATCATAAGTGTAAAAAATGCAAATCTTTGCATATCGAACAGATTTAATGTTTTTCAGATGTAAAGTTCTAAAACTTTGAGCAAGAAAGATGAAAAAAATAAGTAATCACACGTAAAAATAGATTCTTTTCCTAATTTTATATTCAGATTTGCCATAATATATTCTATTCAATATACTTTTGCATACAACACAATGAACAAAAATCTACTTGTATATTTCATTGCTATTGGTTTATTCTTTGGCATTTCTTGGTTTGTTATACAAGAAGGTAAGTTATTAGAAATCAGTGAGTTAGGAGAGATTAACCTTAGTAATGATATAGCATTAAATACCTCTAAAGATTGGTCGGTTATTTTTTCTAATCACTTCGCAGACACCTTGCATCATCCAATCGCTACTCTCATCTTGCAAATCATCTCTATCATATTTGTTGCACGTATTTTTGCTATTTATATTACCAAAATAAGGCAACCTACGGTAATTGGCGAAATTATCGCAGGAATAGTATTAGGCAAGTCAGTATTGGGTACTTTTTTCCCAGAATTTTCGGACTTTTTATTTCCACCTTCCTCTTTGATTGGCTTGCAGTTTCTGAGCCAATTGGGGCTAATTTTGTTTATGTTTATTATAGGTATGGAATTAGACGTTAATATTTTAAAACAAAAAGCCCAATCTGCTGTAACTATTAGTCATGCTACTATTTCTTTTTGTTTTTTCTTGGGAGCTACGCTTTCCTATTTTTTATATGAGAACTATGCTCCAGAAAATGTAGCCTTCCTTCCTTTTGCTCTTTTTATGGGTATTGCCTTGAGTACCACTGCTTTTCCTGTTTTGGCGCGCATCATTCAAGAAAAAGAACTCGCCAAAACTCCCTTGGGGACAATGATAATTACCTGTGCCGCCACTGATGATGTAACGGCATGGTGTTTATTAGCCGTTGTCATCGCGATTGTCAAGGCAGGCACTATCATAGGTGCATTTTTTACTATTTTATTTTCAATTATTTATGTAATCTTGATGATTTATGCGGTACGCCCTTTACTTTACAAAGTCAGCGCAATCTATGCCTCTAAAGAAGCATTGAACAAGAATGTAGTTGCTTTTTTCTTTATTGTTTTATTAGTTTCATCTTATCTCACCGAAATCATAGGCATTCACGCACTTTTTGGGGCTTTCCTTGCTGGGGCTATTATCCCCAATGACATTAATTTTAAGAAAATCTTGACAGAAAAAATAGAAGATGT
>JALOMS010000404.1 GCA_025455345.1 Thermoflexibacter sp.
CGTAATTGCCATAGTAGGCGTGTTACTTGCCAGAGTAATTGCCGTAGGTCTGCCCTTGTTTGTATTCAATAAAAAGGAGAAGAATAACATTAAAATACTCACTTTACTGACTTGGGGTGGCTTGCGCGGAGGCATTTCTGTTGCTTTGGCTCTTTTGGCGTACAATAAAGTCCCCGAAGGCAATATCATCATTGTAGTTACCTACATTGTCGTATTATTTTCTATTATTTTCCAAGGATTGACCATTGAAAAATTAATTAAGAAGTTGAAAATAAGTGATAACTAACCTAAAGCTCTACCTAATAGGTTTTACTTAGCATATTTCTGTTCAGCATTTCGCATAGTGTCTAATGATACGAATAGATATATAAATATTTTTCAAAAAAGTTTGCTAAAAATTTTATAATGAATAAATATTCACTTATCTTTGTGCCGTTAAAATTATGGCACGAGAAAAAGACATAGACAAACTACACGCTATTTACAAAGCCACCCTCCAACTGGTACTGAAACAAGGTTTTAGTGGCTTGCGAATGGGTGATGTGGCAAAAGAAGCAGGCATAGCAACGGGGACGGTTTACATTTACTTTCAAGATAAAAATGACCTGATTAATCAACTCTATTTGTGGCTGAAAAGCAGGAATGTGGAGGCATATATGCTGGGTTATGACGCTTCTAAACCCTTTATGAACAACTTTCGGCAGTTGTGGTATCAGTACGCACAGGTCAGTCTTGCCGCACCGCAAGAGTCTGCATTTTTAGAGCAATACTATCGCTCTCCTTTTTTGAGTGAAGAAGTAAGAAATACAGCAGAAAATATGTTAAAGCCTATTTATGAGCTACTTGCGAAAGGAAAAGCAGAGCATTTGGTCAAAGATTTCCCTACGGAGTTGCTCATTGCCCAACTGATGGGACCTATTCACGAATTGGTGAAATTCCATGCAGAAGGGAAATTCAGCGTAGATGAAATCGTATTGGAGCAGGCTTTTCGTTTGGCTTGGGATAGCATTAAAAGTTAGACTATTAAGTATTTGTGTGTTTTATAGTAAAATACGCTTTAGCGTGTTCTATTCATTATCAAGCACTTGTACACCCTAAGGGGTATGCTACAGTATCGATTTAATTTGCTCACTTATTTATATAAAACTGAATAAATATTCATTAATAAAATAATCCAAAAATTTAAACAAACAAAAAAATGGCAAAGAACACAGTATTAGTTACAGGAGCTTCCTCTGGGATAGGCAAAGCAATCGCCCAATATTTCGCGCGGCAGGGCTGGAACGTAGCGGCAACCATGAGAAATCCTGATAAAGAGCAAGAATTGAACAAGTTAGCAAATGTAAAACTCTACGCTTTGGACGTTACCAAAACAGAAACTATCCAAGCGGCATTGGAGGCAATCAACAAAGACTTTGGTGGTATTCATGCAATTGTAAATAATGCAGGCTATGGTGCAGATGGCGTTTTTGAGGCAATGAGTGATGACGTAATCCAACGTCAGTTTGATACCAACGTATTCGGGCTTATGCGCGTAACGCGTGAGGCGATTCCGTATATGCGTCAGCAAAAAGGCGGCACCATCATTCAAATCGCTTCTATGGGTGGGCGTTTGGCTTTTCCACTTTACAGCATTTACCATGGTACAAAGTGGGCAGTAGAGGGTTTCAGTGAGGCTTTGATGTACGAACTTGCGCCTTTGGGTATTAAGGTAAAAATTGTAGAGCCTGGGGCTATTAAAACAGAGTTTTATGGTCGCAGTCGTGAGTTTGTTATGCGTGATGACTTGACAGCGTACAAAGAATTTGTGAAAAAAGTGGAGAAAGTATCTATGGAAGCGGGCGACAAGGGCGAATCGCCAATGGTAGTGGCAAAAACGGTATTCAAAGCGGCAACAGACGGCAGTAAAAAATTGCGCTACCCTGTGGGAAGTCCCGCACCTATGTTGCTCTGGTTGCGTAAGTTAGTACCTGATAGCTGGTGGTTTGGAGTGGTGAGAAGTAGCTATAAAATCTGAAAATTTGGAATGAAATACGAATTAAATAGTATAATAGTTGAATAGCTTAATAGTTAAAAAAAGTAACTATCCAACTATCCAACTATCCAACTATCTAACTATCTAACTATTTTGTATTTTACTGATAATTGATAATTGAAAAAAATGAAAAGATTTTTTAAAATATTGATAATAAGCATAATATCACTGGTGGTGATATTAGCAGTGTTTGCATATTTGCGGTACGGAGGAGGAACTACTTATCCCAATATCAGCACAGAACCTGTAATGAAACAAAGTGATTTGGAAGTGTATTTCTCTTATCCTGAACCCATTGGCAATGTGGCGGCAAGTAGGGATACAAGCTATGCCACAAGGATTTTTATGACGATTCACCCCGAATCTCGCCCTGAAAACTACAAGGTATTGGAGATTACAGGTGGGCAAGCAAAGCCTTATCCAGATGAGGCTTCACAAAACACTTTATTTGCTTCTGTATTAGGACTTTATGTGGATAATCAAAATAAACTTTGGGCAATAGACCACGCCAATCATGGCACAGGAGAGGTAACACTCCTTGCCTTTGACTTGAAAACTAATCAAGTAGCACACAAGTACATTTTCCCAAAGGAAGTGGCAGAAACAGGCTCTTTTTTCAATGATTTGACCGTTTCGCCTGACGGAAGGTATGTATTGGTAGCAGATGTGAGTTTTTGGGCAAAAAGTCCTTCTTTGGTGATTTATGATGTGCAAAAAGGTGTTTCGCGCAGTTTGCTGGACGGTCATGCTTCGGTGAAAAATCAAGGCTATGTACCTGTTACCCCTGCAAAGAAAATGCGTTTTTTTGGTGGTTTGGCAGATTTAATGCCTGGCATAGACGGTTTGGACGTGGATTGGGAAGGAAAATATGTGTATTGGGCGGCAATGAGCCACGCAGAACTTTATCGCTTGCCTTTGGAAGTAGCCACAAATTTTGAACTTTTTAAGGAAGAAATCGAGAAAAAAGTGGAAATGGTCAGCAAAAAACCACTAAGTGATGGCATTAGGATAGACAAAGATGGCACTATACTCATTACAGATGTGGAAAATCAAGGCATTTATGCTGTAACTCCCGAAGGAAAAGGCTACACGCTCCTCAAAGACAAGCGCGTGAGGTGGGCGGATGGTTTGAGTTTGGGCAGTGATGGCTATTGGTACTTGGCAGATAGCGATATTCCCGACCAAATGCTTCAATCTAAGGAACATATCGCAAAAAACAAACCTTATTATGTATTTAGATTTAAGAGGAAATAAGTAGTTTGCACATTCAAGTAATAAATACAACTTTGTAATTTAATTTTTTTGAACTTGTTCAAAAGGTGTTTCAAAGTCAAATCTTTATGTTGTATTTTCTTTTCTATTTTATGGATAACGCTTCTTCAAGTATTTTTTCTATGTCATTACTACTTGGGCGTGGGGGAGCGTTATGATAAATTTTCCCTTGTTTGTCCACCAAAAAATAAGCAGGAATTCCACTTACATTGTATGCTTTAGCCACCTCGCTTTTTGCGCCAGCATAAAGATTAACACCTTCTAAAAGATGCTCTTTGACCCCCTCTTTCCAATCTTTTTCGGAAGCGTCTATATCAATATACAAAAATACAACGTCTTTGTCTTTAAATTTTTCCTTTAATTTCTTAGCGGCAGGAAACTCCTTAATACACGGTTTACACCAACTCGCCCAAAAATCAATATAGACTATTTTGCCTTTGAAATCTGCCAAAGAAACCTTTTTCCCCTCTAAATCTTTTAGAGAAAAGTCGGGTGCAAATTTACCACTTGCCATACTTCCTATTTTTTCATACATTTTTGTAAGGGCTTCATTTTGCTTGGTATTTGTATTCCATGAAATAAAATCTTTGTAAATAGGTTCTATTTCCTCAAACTTAGAAAAATGCAACGCTATATCTACCATGTTCCCTAAAACAGCACTACGAGATTTTCCAGAAAGTATAATTTTATGATACTCATAAAAAATTTTCCAAGAAAAATCCTTACGTTTTGCCATATTCATCATATCTACATAGTTTTTATTGATATAAGAAGATACAAAATCTCTAAACTCTCTTAAGTGTGACAATGAATCCGCATTAATGACTAATTTCTTCGTGAAGTCGTAATAAGAAGTAGGTACTTTTATTTTCTCTGTCAAATTATTATAAATCGCATTAAGGTCTGGATAGGAGAGTTTTGCGCCTGCCAATCTATAAACAATTCTAATCTTGAATTCCTCTGCATAGCTTTTTGGAAAAGCAGGGTGAGCAACTTGATAATTGTCCACAAATTTGTCTAAGGCTGATTGGACACTATCACAAAATGTCAAATATTTTAAAGGGTCATTGATGTCTTTTTCTTTAGATTTAGTAAGATTTAAAAGAACTCTTGAAGCATTTTTTTTTGAGAAAGCAGTCTGGAAGTCAAAAATTGGTGCATCTTTGCCTGAAAAAGTCATGTTCTCAAAAATATTACTTGCATTTCCGTCCAACTTTATAAAGACTTCTTGCTGAGGGCTGAAGTGAAAATCAATACTTGACTGCCCACCAAAAGAAAATTCACTTTGAGAAATTTCATCTATGTCAAAAATAAACTCAAAACTTCCATCTTCTTTTATAGCTTGTGTCAGTGTTTCTTTGTCATTAGAATATGATTTAAAATAGGTGAGTGTAATTTCTTTGCCTTGAGCATTTTCTATTTTTCCTGTAATCCTTACTTGAGCAAAGGAAAATATAGCATTGAAAATCAATGAAATAAATATAATAATAAATAGCTTTTTCATCTTTCAATAGGTTTTGCGAGTAGCCTTTTATATTTAGTAATATTTGAGTTTGTTGAACTTGTGGTTTAAAAAGTTATATTACAAATTCCATATTTTAGAGAAATGGAATTTATAAGCCTATTTTATATAACAATTTAGTATGCTTCTTTATAAATCCAAATTTATCAAAAATTTACTACAAAGGCTATATTTGCAAGGTAAAAGAAATAATTTTTAGTTCTGTACCCGACGAAGTATTTGAGTTTCCTAAAGAATATCAAGTAATTATTAGGGATTAATAAAAAAAAACAGAAAACCATTGTAGGCTTT
>JALOMS010000405.1 GCA_025455345.1 Thermoflexibacter sp.
ATTGATGTTATATTTTAGTTTAACAAGTTTATCAATATTATATTTTTAAATCAATATAAAAATGAGAAGTTTACTAATTGCTTTTTTTGTATTATTGTTATACAACTCTCCTTCTTTTGCAGAAGATAAAATATCTCTCAAAGAAGTGGACTCCCTACTTACAAGTCAATTTAAAAAAATTACCTTACAAAGCAAACAAAGAGAAGACTCCTTACAAAGAGAATTGCTAATCTATAAAACAAAAGAAAGCTATTATAATACTATTTTAGGATTTCAAGCAGGTGTTTTTTTTGCTCTATTAGGTTTAATTGGAGCAAGTATTGGATTATTTTCTTGGAAATCTATTCACGATACAATTAGTTCAAATAGAGAACATTATAAAACTGAGTTAGATAAGCTATATAAAGAATTTGAGAAAGAAAAAGAAGGGAATAAACAATTACAAATGGATATTTTACGTAATTCTGCTGATTTGTACACATTTGAATTTACATCAAATAGCGACCAAGCTCCTTTTTACGCTCTTGGGTATATTTTTAAGGCGTGCCTTAATCTTTATGAAATTGAGAAATTGAAGGGGGCAAATAATTTTGATACTATATTAGCTTACCTAAAAATAGGAATAAAGACTTCTGTTGATATGGTCAAAAATAACAAAGATAAAGAACTTGTTGTAAAACATAAACAAGATATTGAAGCAATACTCTATCAATTGATTAATATACCAAGTGAAGAAATTAAAAGATGTGCTACGGAAATTTTAACGAATATAAATAATTATTGCAAATGAATTATAGTTTCTGTACTTCAAATTACTCCAAGTTCACTAAAAAAGGTTTCCCAAAACCCATTTAATCAATTTTGAGAAACCTTTTTATCTATCCTACCTCCAATCAGGCCATCTCCCTTGCGTATAGGGCGCATTGTTCACTTCCAGTTCCTTTTCTAAGCTGGCGATGGCACTATCGGCTTTTTTCATCTCTGCCAGCACCGCAGAAAGTTGCTTTGCCGCTATCTCGTAATTGTCTTTGTAGAGTTGGGGAATAGGGGCGGTAGAGTTCCAAACAGCGTATTCTATCGTTCCTATCCTGTCATTGACGGAGGGGGGCGTTTCAAACTCTCGCCTTGCTTTGGTCATATCTCCATAAAGTTGCAGTTTGATTTTTTCCATTTCCTTGCTCACTATTGCGGCTTTCTCTAAGAGTGGCTTGGCAGGCGCAGGCATATCCAAGACCGCTAAGTTGATGTTTTTCAATCGGTTATCCATGTCGCTTACGAGGCTATTGACTGCACTTGCCGCCTTGCTGATTTTGCTGACTTTTTTGTAAAAAGCGACATTTCCACTCATGTCCGTAGGGATAGAGCCTTGCTCTAAGAGTTTGCAGGAGAACTTGACAGGCTCTACCAAAGTAGTCAAAATGCCATCTTCGTACTTGGCAAGGGATACAAAATACTCGTCAGGCATTGCCAAGTGTCCTACTCTTTCCGAACCAAAAAGCTGGTCGGGTGCAGGCGTATATCGCTGACCCACAGGCGCATTGGTCGCATAGCGGAAGTCCCAAACGATACGATTCATGCCTTTGGTGGGGGCAGTTTTTAAGTGCCTGACCACATTGCCTTGCTTGTCTGTAATCGTGAAAAGCAAATAAGGGTCTGGTTGGTTGTCTTCCATTCTTAGGCTGTCAAAACTTGGATAAAAAACCTTTTCTTTTTTCTCGTATTTTGCCTTTTCTGCGTCTGCACGCTTGTCTTTGAGTTTTTTAATTTCGTTTTTGAGGTAATAGGTAAAAACTGCGCCTACTTTGGGATTGGGCGTGTTAAAATAGCTACTTCCCAAATGCCCTTTGTCCCTCAATCCAAGCGGATAACGTTCTATGAACATCAGACTTTCTTTGATAGGAAAAATGATTGCCTCCTTGTCCAAATCTTCTTTTTTGAGGTTTCTAAGCGGCGTATAATCGTCCAAAATGTAAAAGCCTCTCCCAAAAGTTGCCAGCACCAAGTCGTTTTCCCTGCGCTGAATTTCTATATCTCTGACCGCAATGGTAGGTAAACCTGCCTTTAATTGAAGCCAAGATTGACCGCCAGTATTGCTGAAAAATACGCCAAATTCTGTCCCCACAAAGAGCAAATTAGGGTCGACATGGTCTTCGGCAATGGAATAAATGCTTCCTCTTTCTGGCAAATTGGACTGGATAGCTTTCCAAGTTTTCCCTGCGTCTGTGGTTTTGAGTACGTAAGGCTTAAAATCTCCGTAGCGGTGGTGGTTAAAGCATACGTAAGCCGTATTTTTATCGTGCAAAGACGCAATGATTTGGTGAACATAACTTTGAGCAGGAACAGTAGGCAGATTGTCAAATTTTGCCCAATTTTTTCCGCCATCAGTCGTGAGGTGAATCAGTCCATCGTCAGTTCCCGCCCACAGCAAATTAGGGTCAAGTTTGGACTCGGCAATGCTCGTCAATTGCCCGTAAATATCTGTACTTCCGTTCTTTGCGATAGCGTCCACCGACCAGATTTTTCCCATGACTTCTATCTTGTTTCTGTCTATCTTGCGGGTCAAATCTGGGCTAATCATCGTCCAAGAGTCGCCTCTGTTGTCCGTTCTGAACACTTTATTTGCCCCAAAATACAAACGCGTATTGCTATGCTGGCTTATCAACAAAGGTGCGTCCCAATTCCAGCGATATGCCTCCTCTCCTTCGGGTTCTATGGGCTTAATTGGCAGATACTCACCGCTTTTCCTATCAAAGCGATTCAATCCACCATATTGAGATTGGGCATAAATGATGTCAGGATTGGACTGGTCGACTTGCGTTTCAAATCCGTCTCCCAAAGAGGTAATGTACCAATCTGCATTCACAATGCCATTGGCAGAAGTGGTACGGCTGGGACCTCCTAAACTTAGGTTGTCTTGCGTACCTCCATGCACCCCATAAAAAGGATAGGCGTTATCCGTTGCCACCTTATAAAATTGAGTAACAGGCAAATTTTCCTTAAAATCATAGCTTTTAGCAAAGTCCCAAGACTCGTAAATTCCCCCATCGCAACCCACTAAAATATGGTTCGTGTCGTTAGGGTCTATCCAAATACAGTGATTGTCAATGTGTTTATTAATTTCCCCCAGATTTGCCACTGTTTTTCCTCCATCATTGCTCACCTTGTAATAAGTATCTGTGATAAACAAACGGTTTACATCTTTGGGGTCGCAGGTGATTTCTTGATAATAATTGCCCGAAGTAGAAAATCCATTGCGTTTTTCCCAATTTGCGCCTCGGTCAGTGCTTCTGTAAATGCCTCCACTTTCCCCTTTTGCCTCCACTACGGTATAAAGCACGTCAGGATTGACGGGGCTGATAGCCAAGCCCATGCGCCCAATTTCTCCACTTGGCAAGCCACCTTCTAACTTTTTCCAAGTAGCACCTCCGTCCATGCTTTTATAAATTGCAGATTCGGGACCACCACCGATATAAGTAAAAACTTTTCTCATGCGTTGGTGAAAAGCGGCATACAGCACTTTGGGATTGCGCGGGTCTATCACCAAATCGTTGCAACCTGTGTAGGCACTGACCGCCTTCACGCAAGTCCAAGTAAGCCCGCCATCTGTGGATTTGTAAACGCCTCTTTCGCCGCCTTCACTCCAAACGGGACCATAAGCGCCCACATAAATCGTGTTAGGGTCAGTAGGGTCGACTACGATTTCAGAGATGTGTTCGGAGTTTTTTAAGCCCATGTTTTTCCAAGTTTTGCCACCGTCTTCGCTTTTATACACCCCATCACCGTAGGAAACAGCGCGTTGGTTATTGTTTTCGCCACTGCCTACCCAAACCACATTGGGGTTGCTTGGGTCTAAGGTAACGCAACCAATGGAATACGAACCTTGACGGTCAAAAATTGGGGTATAGGTTACGCCTCTATTGGTTGTTTTCCACACGCCACCAGAGGAAGTAGCTACGTAATACTCGCTGTGGTTCTGTGGATTGACCGCAAAGTCAGATACCCTACCCGAAGTTACGGCAGGTCCAATGGAACGAAATTTCAACCCTGAAAAAGTTTCAGATTTGTAAGGACTGTTATCAGGTTTATCCGTTTTGTTTTGGGCAAAGGAAAAAAATGCGCCCCAGCAGTACAACAAACTGAGGGCAAAAAGAGTAGTTAGAGATTTTTTCATATTTATGTGTGTTTTTATTGAGTGAAAAATGTCAAAATTCCCAGTTTTGCCAATGTCAATTACCAAAATTAGAATTTCGTTAAATATTAAACATTTGTAAAAAATCCTTGAGTTCTTGCAGTTCTCTGACTGAATTATTGGTGAAGTCGAAAGCAGTTGGGTAGTCTTTCAGGAATTGTTCCCAATTGGTATTTTTTTCATTCCTATCCCCTTTCTTGGGAATAATGTCAAATCGCTTGTAAAAATCTACCCAAAGTTTTTTCATTTCTTTATTGGTGATATTTTTATTAGAAGCCTCATCAGACAAAATTTTACCCTTACCTTCAAAACAAACCGTCCAACTTTCATATAAACAATCTGCAAAGTGGGAATCTTTATTTTTGATTTTCCTGAGCAAGTCTTCCAACTCGCCAACACCGCCAATATTGATGAAATAACAGGCTAATTTAATTTGCAATTCATTACTTGTTCCCTTTTCAAATACAATTTCATTGAACTCATTAATATCTTGATTGAAGTCGTTGTGACATTTTAGATGCAGTGTATTACTAGCACAAAATTATGCTGAAAAAATATGGTGGCATTTGTTAATGCCTTATATGTACTATTTGCTTGCAAGAGTTTGACCATTTTGCAGACCAGCAGTTGTTTATGGTATCGATGGAATCATTTTTTCTCAGCCAAAGTAAGAAATTAAATACACACACACATGCTAGTGGTAATTTTAACTTTTGTTTTCTGTTAACTATAGCGTGGCAAAGGCCACAGCAGCCAAATACAAGTCGATTTGAAGAAGATCATCAGCATTCTGACAGAGGCGGGCATCGGAGAGATGGCAGAGATCGTAACTACAGTGAGAAGAGTGACGATGGATGGTCAAAAAATGATCACAGAGATAATGAGCGAGAATATACTAGGAAGGACGCTCGTGACAATGACAGACGGGATA
>JALOMS010000406.1 GCA_025455345.1 Thermoflexibacter sp.
GAAAACTGCCAAGATTTCAGTTAGCCTATCTTTAAATGTTTTAGGTCTGTAAAGGTCTAAAATGACAACCTGTCCTCCTGATTTAATTTCACTCTTTGCTTTTCTTAAAAAATTAAGTAGAGAGAAATGATGAACTGTTGCGATTGAAACAATCAGGTAGAATGAATTTTCTGGATATTTAATTTGTAAATAGTCACCTATCTCATATTGCACATTTTTGAAGTCCGAACACTTTTTTGCTTTCTTTATTGTATCTGGTGATATGTCTAAGCCAATTACGTTCTCAAATAAAGGATAGAGAATAGCACAAAAGTTTCCAATGCCACAACCAACTTCTAATGCCGATTTCCAATTCTGACAAATTTTTGATTTCAAGAATTCAAAATAATGATTGTTGTGATTCCATAGGTCAGTATCTTCAAAGTTAGATAGTTGGTCAAAGTCAGATATTATTTGTTCTTTCATTCATTAGTGTTTAGCAGGTTTTTCTTGTATGACGTACAACGGTTCTCGGCTTTGCGAAGTGGCGGATTTTCAGCACAAATATTTATTTGAAAAACTGAACTTGAACCTTGCACTAAACTATCATAGAAGCACTTAACCCGCCATTTTGCCAAACCGATGTTAGCCACAGTTATTTTAGTTACGCCCAGGTAATTAATGGAATAAAACCATAATATACCAGATAAATTGATATAAAAAGGTGTAAACAAGAAAGTATCATCGCAAGGTAAAGAACTATCTTGTTGATTTTATATTTCCTCGATTTATAAATAACAATCAACGAAAATACTGTCCCGACTACAAAAAAGATAGAACTACTCACTAAACTAACGGAAAGCAAAGTAGGTGTAGAAAATAGCAAATCAGCATTCTCAAAACCATGATACCTAAGGAAGAAAGTTAGTATAATGAGAATGCTTGTGATAGTAGATAGTACATTTATTTGGATTTCCATTTTATATTTTCCTCTCTTGAGTACATTTAAAATAGTAAGGATAGTAAAAATAAAAAATCCAGCAATGATCATTATGATCCAAAGTCCCAAGAGGCTTAATTGACCAAAGACTCTTAAACTTGAAATGGGCATTAATACTGAATTTTCTGAATAAAGCACCTTTCCTAATAGTGGGTCTGAGGCTATTACTAATCCTATTTTGTTTGTTGTGCCTAGAGTAAATTGATAGGAAGAAACTGGATGATAAAAAGTCGAAGGGCTGGGAAGTAACCATGATCTGGATACAGAATTCTTATTGACTTCTATTATTTCAATACCAGCAAACAAAACATCCTGGTAAAATAAATTTTGGTTGCGTGGATTTACGGCAAGATAATAACCATCCTCAATATCTTTAAGACCCTTATATTCAGTTTTTTGTAACATAGGTACAAGAAGTTTTTCTGTTTCAAAATCACGTAACAACTTTATTAACCTCTGCATCGCTTCGGCATTGTTTGCATTTAATAATAGCAGGTGTCCGACCCCATGTTCAGGGAGATATGCTAATTGAGAAAGACCTCCGTCCATAGCACCATCATGTCCATGATAGATAAATCCGTTGTGAATGGTTGTAAAGTTTCCCAAACCATAACCTAACTCTAAGCCTGCCTGCGCTCCGGGCGTGCTTTGCGATACTTCCATCCTTAGTATCGACTTCTCGTCAAAAAGATTTAAGGAATCAATTGCCCCTCGATTAAGCAATATTTTTAGAATCTGAGCCATATCTTTCGATGATGAATTCATTGCTCCAGAAGGTCGATAAAGCTCATGTTTATAGTCCACCTTTTTCATAGCCCAGTTGTAGGTTTCAGCACCCCATTGTTGATATAATGAGTCATTAAAAAATGTGCTATGATCCATTTTTAATGGCTCTAAAATGTTTTCATAAACAAATTTCTCATAAGGAATACCACTTGTTTTTTCAACAATATAGGCTGCAACTGCAAAACCTGAATTACAATAAGACATTCTCGAACCAGGTACCCATCTTGATTTCCTTGAATGCGGATGAAATTCGAGTGCTTTTTTTAATGAAATGGGGATATTCTGATTGTGCACCCTTTCTACTAAATGGCTTTCATCCCAACCCGTGGTATGCTCCAGCAGATGAACTATTCTGATTGGATCGGTATCTTCCCATGGATTTTCAAACTCAACTTCCGGTACTATATCTTTAATTCGGTCTTCAAGCTTTAAATGACCTCTCTCATGCAGTTTAAGGATAGCAAGTGCGACAAACATTTTGGAAATGGAAGCAGTCCTGAAGATAGTATTTGCAGAAATTGGTTGAGTTTTAGTGGAATCACTGTTTCCTATTCCAACAATCCAATCAGGCTGATCTTTGCTAATCAATGCTACCCCAGCACATAGTCCTTTGTAATCATTTAATATATTTTTTATCTCATTTTGTAATTGAATATATCTTGAATCGAGAACAGAATCCAAGGTTATCATTTGATTGCTGAAACAGGAAAAGGAAAGCAATAGCCCAAGGGAAATTGAAAGCAAAAACTTGTAAAAATGGTTCAGCATAAAGATTGGTTTTGAAATGTATAATTGCTGCTAACATCTCTATATCCGCAACCTTTGCATTTATTTTCTTAAAAACTTGCGTTTATTTCCGCTTTATCTGTGGGTTTCACAACATTTTGAAGAAAAAACAGAAATAACACGCATTATTACCCAAATTTAAGAATTATCTCCATAATTACAAAGCCGTGAAAATCTAATTTTACACAAATGGAGGCTCTTCTATCCATTTTACCACCACTTGCGTTTATTTCCGTATTGCAAGTGATATACGCAATCAAATTAGCATAAAAACAAAAAAATCCAAGTCTTCCCTGACTTGGATTTTCAGTTTCTTTAATCTTCCTTCTTCTTCTCCTCTTCCTTGCTTCGCCTTTGCATATCCTCTACCTTGTCCATCTCCTCCGATTCGCCGAGTGCCTTCCAGTCAAACTTTTCATCAAAGGGGTC
The DNA here is from genome assembly GCA_025455345.1 of Thermoflexibacter sp. Taxonomy (GTDB): domain Bacteria; phylum Bacteroidota; class Bacteroidia; order Cytophagales; family Thermoflexibacteraceae; genus Thermoflexibacter. The sequence continues at coordinate 2,981 of JALOMS010000406.1, forward strand.
AAGTGCTTTTTGTGGGTCAAAGAGGCGTTTGTCTATTGGCAGAGCCTTGTACGGCGTGAAATCTGGCTCGGAAGTGAACATATCAGAGAGGTCAGTTGCGCCTGCGTCATATTGATTCAGGTAAGGCAAGCCCAAGATGTGCCAAAACGTCTTGAAAATGCTCCCAAAACTGTAATGCGTATGGCTGACGTAGTTCTTTTTGGTGTAAGGCGAAATCACCATGAGCAGACTGCGGTGTGCGTCTATGTGGTCGCGCCCGCCTTGTGGGTCGTCTTCGGTAATGACAATTGCCATGTTTTTCCAATAAGGCGTATTCGATAAGTATTCCACAATTCTGCCAATAGCAAGGTCATTATCAGCCATATAGCTCTCCACAAAAGGGAAACCCGCGTGCGCTCTTTCCCTTGCGCCATGGTCGTTGGGAAGAATGACCGTCAGCACTTGGGGTAAAGGTTGCTTAGGAGTCGACCACTTTTCCTCAAATTCCTTGATAAACATATCCACTCGGAACTGGTCGGGAATTGCCATGTTGTACGTGGGGAAAGTCTTGGAAGTTCTGCTCAAAAGTGGTTCGGGAAGGGGGTAATTTGCCACATATTTTACGCCACCGTATTTGAGCGTGCTGTCGCTGTACAGCGCACTGCCCATTTCCACCCCAAAGCCAAAGTTAAAAAATTCAATCTTATTCCTGTTCAAATGCTCCCACATCGAGCCTGCTTCATTGTAGTCTTCTGGGAAGATAGCCCCTGCCGCCCCCACAAATGCCAAATTGCCTTTTGCCTTAGATTCAGGGCGAAAACTCCTTTTTCCTCCATAGGCGGCGGCTGTGCTTGTTTCTACCCATTCGTTGGGGTAAGTGCCTACTAACCAGCGATGTCCGTCCGCAGAAACGTCAGAGTCGCAGTAAAAATTGTCAGACATGGCAAAGCGTTTCGCAAGCGCGTGGTGATTGGGCATTACGTCCACACCAGAGAGATTTTTATCTTCTTCTTGGTTGGAAAAAGAGCGGTTCAGTCCGTAGCGGGCAAGCGTGGTATCGCCTTTTCCGTTTGGATTTTGGGCAAAAACCTCATCATACGTGCGGTTTTCTTTGGAAATGAATACAATGTACTTGATAGGTGATTCAGAATGTTTGGAATAAAGTGGAATCGGATTTTTTGCTTTCCCACTTTCAGGTGTTTTCACCTGAAAGTCTTTATTAATCATTTCAAACTTGAAATTATTTTCCACTACTTGTTTGGTAAACTCCTCTAATTCATTATCTTGTGGAATATTAAAAACAGAAACTGTGCCTTTCATCAGTGCGCCAATATAGCTTCCTTCTGCGCCCACTTGGAAATCTTTGCCCCCATTGGCACCGCTTCCGTAACCCTTTGCATTTGCGACAATGAGCTTTTTGCCGTCATTGCTCACTTTCAGTTTGGAAGGAAACCAAGCCGTAGGGATATGCCCTAAGAGTTTCAAATCTGCCACATCTATCACGCCTACTGCATTAATACCCGCTTCTGCCACATACAAACGTTTTTTATCTGGGGAAAGAGCCAGACCAAAGGGAATTACCCCACGCAAATTGCCTAATCTTTCATCAAGAGTCAGGAAAATATCTTTGACCACTTGGTTGGTTTTGATGTCTATGACTGAAATGCAGTCATTGTTTCCATTGCTCACAAAAACATATTTATCTGTGGAAACCAAGGAGTTAGGACTTGAACCGCCCACCGTAGGGAAGTCCTCGACCATTTGCCCCACCAAATAACCTGTTTTAATTTTTGCGGTAATTCTATTGGTCTGTGAGGACATTGGCAATATTTTACTTGTCTGTGAGGACGCAGACAAGAGCGAGGGCGATTCAAAAGGCTTGCTCAAATCCACTGCCCAAACGGAAAAAGCCTCTGGTGCGTTGGGGTCGCCAAGCGCAGGGATTCCCTCTTTTTCATCACCTTCGCTCATTTCTTTGGAGTTGTAAGCGGTAGTAGGGTTCGGTTTTGCCGTATTTTTGATGTCCTCTTTGTTCAAATCTTTGTAATAACTGTATTCAAACACGCCCACATTTGCCACATAAATTTGCTTTTCGTCAGGGGAAAGCGTAACTCCAAAAGGATAGCGACCTGTGGGAATATTTGCTATAATT
>JALOMS010000407.1 GCA_025455345.1 Thermoflexibacter sp.
GTGCTAAAATTCCATTTTCTACAAATATATCGTCCCAGACTGGAAGTCCCAATGGGACTTTAATACAAAGAACGCTTAGAAAAGTTAAATTACTTAAGTGCTTGCTTAAAATTAACTTGTATTATTTTTGTTTATAATAATCTGAAAAACAATTAATTAAATGCACTCACTACTATCTACTAAATACTCACTACTATCTACTATCTACTAAATACTCACTACTACTTAGTTACTTATATTTTATAATTTTTTGATGATGAAAAGTATTTATTTGACTATTTATCGCTTTATACTGGTCATACTCGCTTTGGGGGTTAGTGGCTATGCTTTTTCTTATTTTGATTTTAAGATGCACAACTTGATGTTTTCTAAAAGTAAAGCATTACTCAATGATTATGTATGGCGAACAATGTTTTATATGCACATCTTTTTTGGTGCAATAGCTCTATTATTAGGGAGTTATCAATTTTTTAAAATATTAAGACAAAAATTCTTAACCTTGCACAAGAATCTGGGGAAAGTATATGTATTTTCTGTATTTTTGAGTGGCACTGCGGGATTGTATGTTGCTTTTTATGCTACGACAGGCATCGTGGCTCAGCTTGGTTTTGCCTTTTTAGCTATTTTTTGGCTTTATACTAATTGGCAGGCATATTTTTATGCCAAAAATAAGCAAATTATTCTCCATCAATATTTTATGATTAGAAATTACGCCCTCACTTTAGCCGCAGTAACGCTTCGTATCTATTTAGGAGTTTTTGTAGCTTGGCAACAAATCCCTTTCGAGAGTGCTTATCCTATCATTGCTTGGGCATGTTGGTTGCCCAATCTATTGATTGCAGAAGTTATCATTAGACAACAGACATAAGTTTGTGTAGATGTGGAACAATTTTCCCGCACCCCTCTTGCAAAGGCAATAAAACAGGAATTCCTAATTGGTTTTCATAAATTTGCTGATACTTATATGCTTCTTCTATTGTACAAGCCTCTGTATTGAGTGCGAGGGCGATGACCTTTGCTCCATAACACGCTATCAAGTGTATTTCTGACTCTACGGAAGGAATTTCTCCCCAAGTAGGGTCATTTTCAAAATATTTTCTTTTGGGAGAAAGCATAAGTACAACAAATTTGGCATTGCCACAAATGAGGTATTCAGAACCACACGTGCCGCTTGGGTTGCGGAGGGCGGCTTGTCCCTCAATAAACATAATTTCTGCTTTAGTTTCTTCATAACAAGTAAGGATTGCATGCTCCAATTCTCCACCTACAAAGTCGTTAAGAGTTGAATCTAAAATAAATCCATATTTCCCGCCTTGTAGCCACCCTGTTTGCCCCGTATAAATCATCTGTGCATTGATGCCAGCCTGCTGACAAGCACTGACAAGCATACGTGTAGTAGTACGTTTGCCCATCGCACAATCCATGCCCAAAACAGCTACAATGGGCGAAGCAACTTGACCAATTTTGTTCTGCCAAAAATGTAAATCCTTGAATTTCTTTGGCTTACGAATATCTATAAGTTTGACCTCATGCTCATCTGCCAATGCCTGAATGTCTGGTCTTTCGCTAAGGTAATCGTGTAATCCATTGACAATAGAAAGGTGATTTTTGATTGCAATCCTAATGCTATCTATCATGTTATCAGGAAATATTCCACCTACGGTTGCTACACCAACGATGCAATAGGAAGGTTTGGTAACCAAAGCCTGCCATACATCAGCAAAAACAGGAATATGCCTAATTTTTCCGTCCAATACCTCACCTGCGTCCCTACCTGCATACGCCTCATCAACTATGCCTACGATTTCGAATCTTTCGCTTTCTCTAATCAGTCCATGCGCTGTTTTGGCATTGGTACTGGACAATAAACCATTTGTGAGAACTATTGCTTTTTCCATGCAGTTAGTTTTTTGATTGTAAATTTCTTACAAAATCTGTGAAAGTCAAGTGATATACAAAACTTTTATCTTACAAATTTTCCATAACTCCGACGAAATTAGGAGTAGTTTTTTGAAAATAGGTAATAAGTCAATAATTTTGGGCTATAGTCTTTGTCGTTTTATCAAACTTTAAAATAAAAAAAATGAACAAAAGAGTCCTCTTGATGATATTAGATGGTTGGGGATTGGGCTTAGACCCCAAAATTTCTGCAATCGCACAAGCCAATACGCCTGTAATAGACGGATTGAGTGAGAAATATGCCCATAGCAAGTTAGAAGCGTGTGGTTTGGCGGTGGGGCTACCTGAAGGACAAATGGGGAACTCAGAGGTAGGACACATGAATCTGGGGGCTGGTAGGGTTGTAAATCAGATGTTTGTCAAAATTAATAAAGCAATAGCCAATAAGACTTTGGACAAAAACCCTACTTTATTAGAGGCTTTCAAATATGCCAAATCTACACAAAAAGCGGTGCATTTGATTGGATTGGTTTCTGACGGTGGGGTTCACTCTCATATCAATCACCTCAAAGCTCTTTGTGATATTGCCAAAAATGAAGGTTTGACAAATGTTTTTATCCATGCTTTTACTGATGGGCGCGATACAGACCCACAATCGGGCTTGGGTTTTATAGAAGAATTGGAAAATCACTTAGCCACTTCCGTAGGCAAAATAGCTTCAGTTACAGGACGTTATTATGCCATGGACAGGGACAAACGCTGGGAAAGAGTAAAATTAGCCTATAATGCGATGGTCAATGGTGAAGGTACATACTTTGCCTCTGCTCAAGAGGGTATCAAGACTTCTTACGTTGCGGAAGTTACAGATGAATTTATTAAGCCAATTATTTGTACAAATAGTCAAAATCAACCAATAGCGAAGATGGAAGAAGGAGATATAGTTCTTTGCTTCAATTTTAGAACTGATAGAGGCAGAGAAATTACTATGGCTCTTTCGCAACAAGACTTTCCTGAACAAAATATGCAAAAACTTAAGCTGAACTACCTCACAATGACGCGTTATGATGAGAGTTTTAAAGGCGTAAACATATTGTTCGAGGAAGATAACTTAGCCATGTCGTTAGGAGAGGTCTTAGCAAAAGAAGGTAAAACACAAATTAGAATTGCTGAAACAGAAAAATATCCACACGTAACCTTCTTTTTCTCAGGCGGAAGGGAAGAGGTTTTTGAAGGAGAAAAAAGAATCATGTGTCCCTCTCCTAAAGTTGCTACGTATGACCTACAGCCAGAGATGAGTGCGGAGGATATAAAAAATGCGATTGTTGCTGAAATTAATCAGAAAAGTGGCGACTTTATTTGCTTAAATTTTGCAAATCCAGATATGGTAGGACATACAGGCGTATTTTCTGCTGTGGTAAAGGCTTGTGAGACCGTAGATAGATGCGCGGGCGAAGTCCTCAATGCCGCTTTAGCTAACGATTATGCTTCTATTGTCATCGCAGACCACGGAAACGCTGATTATATGCTTAATCCAGATGGCTCTCCAAATACAGCGCATAGCCTGAACTTAGTACCCTGTATTTTGGTGGATAAGGACTTCAAAGGCAAACTCAAAGATGGGAAATTGGCAGATATAGCTCCTACAATTTTGAAACTGATGGGCATCAAACAACCAGAAGAGATGACTGGGGACTCGCTCATTGCTGATTAGTAATTAAAATAGATGGTAGCTTTACTAACTCTCTGAAGGGATTAGTAAAGCTATATACATTTTCTTACATATTTGTATCTACGAACTTATCTACATCATCACTCTTACCCAATACGACGATGACATCGGAGTGTTCTATGGTCGTGTCTTCATTAGGACGAGTAATAAGGTGTTCTATACTTTTTTTGCGACCATCTACGTACTCTTCGTATTTGCGCTTAATCGTAATGAGTTCTAACTGATACCTACCAAAGAGATTGAGGTCTTTGAGGGTCTTTTTCAGTATTTTGCGCGGGGCTTGTATCTCTACGATTTCGTAGCTATCAGGCATAGGTAAGTAGGCTTTCATATTGGGATTGAGCAACATCTCCGCTATCATACTCCCGATAATATCTTCTGGGGAGATGATGTCTTTGACCCCTAATTTTTCCAAAATCAGCTTTTGCTGTTGGTTCATTGCCCTTGCAATGATGCGTTTTACCTTCAGCTCGATAAGTTGGACTACCGTTAGTAACAAGCCCTCTATATTTTCTCCAATAGCTACCAATACTGCGTCCATTTCTGCCACATTTTGGGAAGCCAATGCTTTGATGTCAGTGGCATCTAAGGCTACGGCATAGGCTACGTCGTCTTTGATAGACTCGACTATCTCTATATCTTGGTCTATGGCAAGCACTTCCGCACCTCTGGTTGCCAAATTTTTTGCTACTGCCGCTCCAAACTGCCCTAAGCCAATCACTGCAATTTTGTCAGGTGTTGTTACCATGTTTGTTATTTAATTTTTGCTTTTAAAAAAGTCGTAATTACTTCTAATGCCTTGTCAAAACGGTTATTATTGGGGATAATAAAATCTGCTTCATTTTTATAAGGCTCTATGTATTTCTCATAAGCAGGCATAACGTGATGCTCATAGCGATAGAGTACGTCATTGAGGTCATAGCCTCTTTCTTGATTATCTCTGATGATTCTTCGCTTTACTCTGATATGGTCTTTGGCTTCTATAAATACCTTCAAATCAATCAATTTTGATATTTCTTTGTAATAAAAAACAAAGATTCCTTCTACTAAAATAATAGGTAATGGCTTAAAAACCAACATTTCAGGTATTTTAGTTTGATTATTGAAGGTATATTCCAATTTATGCACTTCTTCACCCTGCCGAAGATTTTTGATATGGTCTACATATAGCTGATAATCAATAGAATCTGGAAGGTCAAAGTTTTCCCAACCGTTCTCGTCTAAGGCTTGTTCTTCTATGGGACGATAGTAATTGTCTTGGGATACCAAGCAGATTTCGTCTTTGGTAAAAGATGCAAGAAGGCTTTCTAAAAAATAGGTTTTTCCCGAACCGCTACCGCCAGATACACCAACGATATAAGGAGTTGAGCGCATAGATGTATTTATATTGTTTTTTTTAATCTCCAAAAGTATGAAATAGTGAGCAAAACTACACAATCACTTTGGGTAGGAAAATTTTTTAGGAAAGGATTTTTTT
>JALOMS010000408.1 GCA_025455345.1 Thermoflexibacter sp.
GTAAAACTCCTCAAAAGTTTGCATTTGCAAGGCGAAATCTATGTGATTGGCGATGGCTATACAGATTACGAAATTCGCCAAGCAGGATTGGCAAATAGCTTTTTTGCCTTTACAGAAAATGTAGAAAGAGAAGTAGTAGTAGAAAAAGCTGACCACATTGCCCCAAGTTTGGACGAGTTTCTGTATGTTCACAAACTCCCTATGGCGATTTCTTACCCTAAAAGTCGCATTAACGTCTTGATTTTGGAGAACATAGAAACTTCTGCTCACCGCATTTTCAAGGAAGAAGGTTACAATATTGAGATTGTCAATTCAGCCTTAGATGAAGCCGAATTGGCTGAAAAAATCAAAAATATATCTGTGCTTTGTATCCGCTCTAAAACTACGGTTACACGAAAAGTTTTGGAAAATGCCAGCAAACTGATTTGCATTGGTACATTTACTATTGGCACGAATCAGATTGATTTACAGGCTTGTGCAGAAAAAGGAGTGGCGGTTTTTAATGCGCCTTATAGCAATACGCGCAGTGTGGTAGAGCTTGCTGTTGGCTCTATGATTATGCTCATGCGTAATATTCCCGACAAAAATGCAGGTATGCACGTAGGCAAATGGGACAAATCTGCTACAAATAGCAATGAGGTTCGTGGAAAGAATTTAGGATTGGTCGGTTATGGCAACATTGGTTCACAACTTTCTGTACTGGGCGAGGCTTTGGGAATGAAAGTTTATTACTACGATACCGCAGAAAAATTAGCCATTGGCAATGCGACTAAGTGCCGCTCTTTGAAGGAGTTGTACAGCATTGCAGATATTATTTCTGTCCATATTGACGGAAGGAAAAGCAACAAAAACTTCATTGGCGAAGATGACTTTGAGGCAATGAAAGAGGGCGTAATTTTTATGAACTTAGCAAGGGGGGAGGTAGTCAATGTGGCGGCTTTGGCAAAATACATTAAAAATGGAAAAATCAGAGGGGCGGCGGTAGATGTATTCCCCGAAGAACCCAAAAACAACAAAGAGCCTTTTGTATCAGAACTACAAGGTCTTAAAAATGTGATACTTACACCACACATTGGTGGAAGTACCGAAGAGGCGCAGTACAACATTGCCAACTTTGTACCTACTAAAATCATTGAGTACATCAATACAGGTAGCTCACTATTGAGTGTCAATTTCCCCAATATTCAGTTGCCACTGTTGGAGGACGCACACCGCCTCATGCACGTACACGAGAATGTTTCGGGCATTTTGGCGAAAATCAATAGCACTTTGGCAAAGCACAACATCAATATCGTAGGGCAGTACCTAAAAACCAATGAAACCATTGGTTATGTAATTACAGACATCAACAAGGAGTACGATAAAGAAGTTATCAAAGACTTGAAAAGCATAGAAAATACGATTAAGTTTAGGGTGTTGTATTAGTGTTTTTACTAAGTCTATAAAATAGCAATAAAGTACGGCAGGTATAATGCTTTTTTTTCTATTTTTGCAAGGTAAATGATTTTACCATGATTTAATATTGTTTCCCTAATCTGAAATAAAAGATGGATATACAGACCTTAACCGATATAGACACATACATTTATACAAAAGAAGAAGTTTTAAATGATTATCGCATTGCTTGCGAGAGTCGCTATGCGAGCTTGGCAGGTCGCAAGGAGGTGTTTGCGGGGAAAGCTAAGTTTGGAATATTTGGAGATGGGAAAGAAATAGCACAAATAGCGATGGCTAAGGCATTTAAAAAGGGAGATTGGCGTTCGGGATATTATCGCGACCAAACATTTATGTTCGCGCTTAATGAACTTACCATAGAACAGTATTTTGCCCAATTATACGCTCATCCAAGCCTCAAAGCAGACCCAGCGACTGCGGGAAGATGTATGAATGCCCACTTTGTAACAAGAAGTTTAGATGAAAAAGGCGAGTGGAATAAGCTAAGTGAAATGCACAACTCTGCGGCTGATGTTTCGTGTACTGCGGGACAGATGCCACGATTAGTAGGCTTAGCTTGGGCATCTAAGCTATATCGGAACAATCCTGATTTACACCAGTTCGAGGAATTTTCTATCAAAGGCAATGAGGTTGCTTTTGGTACGATAGGGAATGCTTCTACTTCCGAAGGGCATTTTTGGGAAGCCGTCAATGCGGCAGGAGTGCTTCAAATCCCCATGCTATTGGCTATTTGGGACGATGGTTATGGAATTTCGGTAGGGCAAGAATATCATACTACCAAAGGAGATTTATATAAGGTCTTAAAAGGTTTCCAACGCAATGAAAATGAGCAAGGTATCGAACTTTTCCAAGTCAAAGGCTGGGATTACGAAGGACTTTGTAATATCTTCAAATATGCCGCTGAAATTTGCCGTAATGAACATATACCTGCGGTAATACACGTTTGTGAAATGACCCAACCTCAAGGACACTCTACTTCTGGCTCTCATGAACGTTATAAATCCAAAGAGAGATTAAAATGGGAGGAAGAGTATGACTGTATTAAGAAATTCGAAGAATGGATATTAACCAAAGGAATTGCCAAAGAAGCAGAACTTCAAGAAATTAATCAAAATGCCAAACTCAAAGTAAATAACGCCAAACTAAGTGCTTGGCGCAGTTTTGTAGATGAGATGAAATCAGCACATGAGGAGGCATTAAGGTTATTAGAGGAAACCATATATGCGCTTGGTGGACAGGCAATTGCACAAAAAAATCAACTTAATCAAGTCAAAGAGGGCTTGCGTAAAACCCTCAATCCTATCTATTCTGATTCGGTAAGAGCTATAAAAAAAGCATTAAGAATTCTCCGTTTTGAAGACAAAAAAATAAAAGAAAATTTACAAAATTGGCTTTCTAATACCCTCAAAGACAATGAGGAACGCTTTAGCTCACACCTATACAGTCAGTCAGCAGACTCAGCCCTGAAAGTCAAGGAGGTCAAAGCCCAATACGATGAAGATAGTCGTTTGGCAGACGGGCGAGAAGTTTTGCAGGCAAACTTTGATGCTATTTTTGCAAAAAATCCCAAAGTCATAGCATTTGGGGAAGATGTGGGAAAAATCGGCGATGTCAATCAAGCATTTGCTGGCTTGCAAGCCAAATATGGGGAAGTCCGTATTTCTGATACGAGTATTCGCGAGCTGACTATCATTGGGCAAGGCATAGGAACAGCGATGAGGGGCTTGCGTCCTATTGCAGAAATCCAATATTTAGACTATATTTACTATGGTTTACAACCCTTAGTAGATGATGTAAGCTGTTTGCAATATCGCACCAAAGGTGGTCAAAAAGCTCCACTAATTGTGCGTAGTAGAGGACATCGCTTAGAAGGAATTTGGCATTCAGGCTCCCCGATTGGAATGTTATTACATTCATTAAGAGGTATGTATCTGCTTGTACCTCGTAATATGACACAAGCCGCAGGATTTTATAATACCTTACTACAATCTGATGACCCTGCTCTAATCATCGAGTGCCTGAACGGTTATAGACTTAAAGAACGTATCCCAAAGAATTTAGGAGAATTTACCGTACCTTTGGGTATTCCCGAAGTTATCAAAGAAGGCAAAGATGTAACTATCGTTACTTATGGCTCTATGTGTAGAGTAGTTTTAGAGGCTTCCGAACAGTTATATGAAGTTGGGATTTCATGCGAAATCATTGATGTACAGAGCCTTTTACCTTTTGATATAAACCATACTATTGCCCAATCCATTAAAAAAACAAGTAGAGTGATTTTTGCTGATGAAGATGTACCAGGTGGCGCAGCAGCCTATATGATGCAGCAGGTCATAGAAGGTCAAAATACCTATCAGTATTTGGACTCAAAGCCTATATGCGTTACAGCCAAAGCACACCGCCCGCCTTATGGTAGCGATGGAGATTATTTTTCCAAACCCAATCCTGAAAATATTATTGATGCGGTTTATGAGGTCATGTCAGAAGCTAACCCTAAAGAATTTCCTGATTTATATTCTTAATTTCCAATTACTTATGAAGTGGTTAAATGTTTTGGGCATGACATTGCAGTTTTTTTCATTTTGGTTTGCCGCTCCCGAAATTTTAGGAGAAGACAAACTAAAACATTATGAAGAGAAGATAAAAAAGTATATTTCTAACTTACCTACGCTTATTTTTGGTGTACCAAGTTTGATACTACTTTTCGTGTTTTTATCTTCCAATAAAGCAATAGAGAGCGGAGGAACAGGCGTATTCTTACTGATACTTGCTGTTATTTTTAGAAAAAAAATAAGAATAAAATTTGAGGAAAAAATCATGCAACCTCTTTTAGACAAATTAATAGAAAGCGAAGACAAAAGACAAGACTATTTGAGAATAGCCTCTATCTTATTTACAGCAGGTTTTATTTTAAGTATCGTTGCTACTATTTTATCTTAAAAATTTTATTTTATCTTGAGAAAAAAATAGATATAAATCCTAATAACATGAAATACATTATTTTAAGCATATTGATATGGCTTTCATTTTTGATTGCTTGTTCTCCACGTACCGCACAAACCGATGCGGATATAGCTAAAAAAGAAATAGATACCACAATCATCCTTTCGCCAAGTACGGAGCGTAAGATTATTTATACAGAAAAAGCTCCCAAACCCGTAGGTCCTTACAGTCAGGCAATTTTTAAGAATAATACCCTTTACGTAGCTGGGCAGATTGGCATAGACCCCCAAACAAGCAAACTTGTAGGAGATTCGGTAGATGTACAAACGCGTAAAGTCTTAGAAAACATCAAAGCAATCGTAGAAGCGGCAGGTCTTAAACTTTCAGATGTAGTCCAAACTACGGTTTATTTGAGCAATATCAATGACTTTGATAAAATGAATAAGGTATATAAAGAATATTTTTCAGGGAGCGCACCAGCACGAGCTACCGTAGAGGTGGCGGCTATCCCTCTAAAAGCTAAGGTAGAAATAGTGGCGATTGCCGCCAAATAAGCTTTAGTCCAAGAATAATTTACTTTGCTGTTTGTTAAAAACACCCAAAACCTTGCCTATAAGTTCCTTCCCTATAAAAGGTGTATTTTTAGAGCGGGAGCGAATATGTTTTGTTTCAAATGTCCATGCTTG
>JALOMS010000409.1 GCA_025455345.1 Thermoflexibacter sp.
CAATTTGCTGACCAAAAAAGTGATGATTCAGCCCTGAGTGATAGTAGAACACGCTAAGTAATTTTGCAATTTTTGTAAAATACGCTTTAGCGTGTTTTGTTCATTATCAGACACTTGTACAATCTCAAGGGTAGGTTATAGAGCCGGTTTAATTTGCTCATGTACTTACCTAAAGACAAATAAAAACCATCAAAACCTACTTTTTCAATAGAAGTAAACCTAAAAAGGTAATGCCCCCATTAATTAGAAGCATCTCATTGCCAAATTTATAACCATCAAAAAGTTGTGCGGAATACAAATTGAGAACATAACAAATTATCGGAGATAATACACAAACCAAAGGTACAAACCTATCTTTAATGCTTATCTTGGTAAAAAGCCCAAAAGCGAATAAGCCCAAAAGCGGTCCATAAGTATAACCTGCCGCTTTGAATACGGCATTGATGACGCTCTCATCATTTAAGGCTCTGAATATCAATATCACCAAAAAAAGTAAAAATGAGAAGCCTATATGTACCCAAAACTTGAGCTTTTGACGCTCTTCTTCTGGTCTATTCTTAAAATCAAGAAAATCTATACAAAAAGAAGTTGTTAGAGAGGCTAAAGCAGAATCCGCACTTGCATAAGTCGAAGCCGTAATCCCTAATAAAAAGAAAACTGCCGCAAATGTACCAAAGCTATTCATTTTCAATGCCAATAGCGGGTATAACTCATCAGAACGCTCTGGCAAAGCAATGCCTTTTTCTTTGGCGTAAATATAAAGTAAGGCTCCCAAAGTTAGAAATAGCCAATTGACAAATACCAATACCACACAAAACGAAAACATATTCTTTTGCGCTTCACCTAAGTTCTTGCAAGACAAGTTTTTCTGCATGAGGTCTTGGTCTAAGCCCGTCATAGTAATCGCAATAAACATACCTGCGAAAAATTGTTTGAAAAAATTTCTTTTATCATCAAAATCTCCAAAGAATACTTGAGAATATTCGCTCTCATTCACCGTACTAATCAAAGCACCAACGCTAAGATTAAGCTGAGAGGCAATGAGTATGACACTGATAATCAGCGCAGAAACAAGGAAAAAAGTCTGTAAAGTATCTGTCCAAATAATGGTCTTGATGCCACCCTTAAAAGTATAAACCCAAATCAGCGCAATGGTAATAATGACATTGAGCCAAAAAGGAACTCCCAAAGGCTCAAAAATACCCAAATGCAAGACTAAAGCGGCAAGAAATAGCCTAAAAGAAGCCCCTACTGTCCGAGAAAGCAAGAAAAAAAATGCACCTGTGCGATAAGCCTTCTTGCCAAATCTTTCTTCCAAATAAGTATAAATAGAAATCAGATTCAGCCGATAATAAAGAGGCATAAGCACCAAAGCAATAAAGGCATACCCAGGAAGATAGCCCAAAACCATCTGGAAATACGAAAATTTGTCCGCACCCACAGCCCCTGGCACAGAGATAAAAGTAACACCCGAAATAGACGCTCCAATCATCCCAAAAGCCACTAAGTACCAAGGCGCATTCCTATTGGCGATAAAAAAAGTTTCTGTAGTTGCTCCTTTGGAGGTATAATACGCAATAATGATGAGCATAGAAAAATAAACAGCAATAATGCTAATGATTAATTCGGGAGACATAGGTTTTGGTTTGCGGTTAAGATGAAACGATAAAAATTAGGCTGGCAATATAAATAAAATTTGGAATACAAAATTGAATTATATACAGTTATCATAAAATCATAATAATTATCATTTGTTTGTTTCTAACTTTGTCCAAAAACAAAATCATCATGGTATATTCCTATATTTAATCCTAATTAAAATTATGAAAAAAAGATTGTACTTTATCAAATTCAACTTTTTAGCTTTTTATCTTTTGTTATCTTGTGGTGTTTTTGCCCAAAAGCTATCTTATACCGTACATATTCCAGCACCTCACACCCACTATTGTCAGGTAGAAATTCGCTTAGAAGGAGTAAAAAAACCATATATTGACTTCAAAATGCCTGTATGGACACCAGGTTCTTACCTGATACGCGAGTTTTCTAAAAATGTAGAAGCAGACCAAGCCAAAGATGTATCAGGAAAGGCACTCAAAGTGCAGAAAATCACAAAAAATACATGGAGAGTCTTCTTAGAAAAGTCTGAAAATGTAATATTTAGCTATCAAGTCTATGCCTTCGAACACTCGGTGCGTACCAGTTTTATTGACGACTCCCATGCCTTTCTAAATGGGGGAAGTATTTTTATGTTCCCTGATGATTATCAGAACCTTAGCTCTACCATTACCATCAACCCTCCTAAAAATTGGCAAAAGATTTCTACGGGACTGGAAAAAGCAGAAAATAATGATTGGGTGCGTACTTCGCCAAATTTTGATGTATTGGCAGACTCCCCTATCGAGGTAGGAAATCATCAAATATTGACTTATAATCAAAATGGTATTCCGCACAACCTTGTCATGTATGGAGAAGGTGCAGACTACAACCCCCAACAACTGACCAAAGACATTAGGAAAATTACAGAAGAAGCAACCAAAGTTTTTGGAGAAAACCCTTGCAAAGAATACACTTTCATCGTGCATAATGTCAGTCAAGGCGGTGGTGGATTGGAGCATTTGAACTCTACGGCATTGATAGTAGAACGCCAACGCTATGATACCCAAGCGGGTTATTTTAGTTTTATTTCTTTGGCGGCGCATGAGTATTTCCATCTTTGGAACGTAAAAAGATTGCGCCCTACGCCTCTGGGACCATTTGATTATGACAATGAAAACTACACACGCCAACTTTGGATAGCAGAAGGTTTTACGGATTATTATGATAACCTAATACCAAGACGAGCTGGATTCTCTACCCCCAATGGTTTTATAGGCTCGATAAACGATATGATTAGCGCACACGAAACCTCTCCGGGCAGCAAGGTACAATCTCTCACCGAGTCCAGTTTTGACGCATGGGTCAAAGCCTATCGCCCCAATGAAAACTCAGGAAATACCACCATTTCTTATTATGGTTCTGGCGCAAGAATAGCCGCAATGCTCGATTTGTTAATATTGCATAACTCTAATGGAGAGAAGAACTTAGACGACCTAATGCGTTATTTGTATCAAGAATATTACAAAAAACTCAATCGTCCATTTACAGAAGAAGAATTCAAAAAAGCAACAGAAATGATAGCAGGCGAGAAGTTAGATGATTTTTTCCAAAAATGTATTTATGGAGTAGAAACCATTGATTATAATCGCTTTTTGGGCTATGCTGGGCTTAGGTTGGTAGTAGAAAAAGATGATGACGCAGTTTTGGGCGCAAGATATGAGGATAATGGTGGCAAAATCATAGTGAGGTATGTGCGTAGAGGAACTGCCGCCTACCAATACGGACTTAGCGTAAATGATGAAATATTGGGCATAGATGGAAGAAGATTGAGTGTTGGGCTAATCAATCAGTACATCGCCAAAAAATCAATAGGCGATAAAATTACGCTTCTCATCGCACGTGATGGATTGATAAAAACAATAGAACTTGTATTAGGGGACAACAATAGCAATACTTATAGAATCACAGCCATAGACAATCCGTCAGACAAGCAAAGACTGGTACTGAATGGGTGGATAGGAAATAAGTAAGAACTTAGTTATCAATGTCATCTATCAAAATTCATTGCCAAAAAGTTGGGAATTGATAGGGGCATTGCCAAAGTTGATATGAACAGCAAGGTTAAAAAAAGGAGCTAAAGCAGGTATAAATGAGCGAATAGGAGTATTGTCAGAAAAAACTCTCAAACTTCGAAAAGCCGCTACGCCCGCATGTGCTTGGAATTTAACCTTGCTACTTGGATTGTAGCGAGCGAGCAGACCCAAACGAACATCTCTATATTGCAAAGAAGATTTCTCTCCTCTCAATGCCAAAGGAGGAGGAGGGGATTCCAAAGGCAAAACCCCCGAACGAAATACCGAAAAATCACCTCTCAAAGCGATTTCCAAATTATCATCTGAGGAGTAAATCAACTCTGCGTAAGCTGGCAAAATCATCGAAACTTGTATTTTGTCAGAGAGAAAACGATTAATCCCAAAAAGAGGAAAAGGAATAATTTGATTGTAATTATAGGTCAGTCCCACCCCATAAATATTATAAGTCCGCAAACCTTTTAATACAATTTTTGCTACCGCACCTATAAAAAAAGGTTTGATTTTGTCAAAAGTTTCAGGAGACTCTACCAAGCCCATGTTAAACGTATAAAACCATATTCCATTCTTAATATCTGCCTGAACATGAGTAACTCCAAAAGAAAAATTATGGGCTAATTTCTGATACGGGAGAAGATTGGTCTGTAAAAAACGCGAACCCAAATTCGCCGTAAAAAAGGTATGATTAGCCTTGATATTCAACTCACTCAAACTTGCTTCTGCCTTGCCTGATACAGGAATGACCAAAGAAGTATTTACATGAAAAAAACCAAACTGAGTGGTGTCTTGCAAAGTTTGCTTAGGCATAAAAGTCGTAGAAAAGCGCATACCAGGACGAAAAAGCCAATTGAGTCCAATACTTTGAGAAAAAACTTCCAAAGATATGCTTAAGCAAAAAATCAGTAAAAAAGGTTTGACAATCTTCATTTTCAAGTTATTTCCTATTTTTACAAACTTACATAAAAGTCTATCATTTTTATACTGTAAGTAGTTATGAATTATTGGTTATAAATTATAAATTGATACAAAATATTGATAATCAATTACTTAATTCATTGTTATTATGAACAAAAATTGATAGAAAACCTTGTTAGCTATACTTCATATATGCTAAAAGGAGGTATATTTTTTTCACCTTTGGCGAACGCTCTTGCCGCTTGGTCTGCCCTGCGGAGAGGTTCACTAATACGGTAATGAGTAGATAAGCCAAGTACAACCTCACACGCAACCGACAAATCTATCAAATGACCCGCACTTACAAATACGGGCTTGGTGTCTTTTTGAGAGCATAAAACCCTACCAACTTCCTCATTTTCAAGAAGAATAGGCAGATAATTTCCCCTCTG
>JALOMS010000410.1 GCA_025455345.1 Thermoflexibacter sp.
TTCAATTGTTCCATTTCCCAGTCTTGTAGCCTCCCTGTTTTTAATTTGGAGCTTTCTATCTCTGCCTCTGCTGAAATCAATCTATCTACCAACTGCAAAGTGGACATTTCTAAGGAAAATATAGCCACAGAACGCCCAAAATCCACCGCCGCATTACGCAATAAACTCAACGAAAAGGCTGTCTTACCCATAGCTGGTCTTGCCGCAACTATCACCAAATCAGAGCGTTGCCAGCCAGAAGTAATCCTATCCAAAGAAGAAAAACCCGTAGGCACGCCTGTTAGCCCATCTTTGTGGTCTTTTTTATTTTCCAATTCTTTAATCGCCATTTGCATTGCCAATCGGATATCTACATAGTTCTTGCGGGTAGTGGACTCAGAAATTTTGAAAAGAGATTGCTCCATCTGGTCTAAGAGATTAAACGCATCGGTAGAAACCTCATAGGCATCTCTTAAAATCTCTCCAGAAAGGCTAATAAGCTCTCTTTTGATGGCTTGCTCGATAAGAATGCGTGTGTGATAAATGATATTCGCCGCAGAAGCCACGTTACGAGTAAGTCCAGCCACATAAGCCGCTCCCCCAGCTAACTCTATCTCTCCCATTTTCCTAAGCTGATGGACTACTGTACGAATGTCAATAGGCTCGGACTTCTCAAAAAGTTGGCGAATGGCATCATAGATACTTTTATGAGCTTCTTTGTAAAATACTTCAGGTCTAAGCAAATCAATAACTTCGTTCAATGCCTCTTTCTCAAGCATTAATGCGCCCAATACTGCTTCTTCTAACTCGATAGCCTGTGGTGGTAGCTTACCCCCAAGATTATCTATCGACTCCACACTTGCTTTGCGCTTCGTTTTTCTTGTCGAGTTTTGATTGTCCATAACTTATAATTTACTTAGATTGTGAATTACAAAGTTAGGCAAAATTTACACCATAGTTAAAATAAAATCAAGGAGAAAAATTATTTTGTGTAAAAATTTATTTTTGATTGAAAATCAATATTTTAGCATTTCAAGAAAAATCAGCTAAGCATATTATCAAATAAAAAAAATATACTCAACTTAGTAAATAATTGATAATAAACACTTTATATTGATTAACTCTACAAGTATTAATCGCAAAACTTATTAATTCTTTACTTGAGTTGTTATTTTTTTGCAATAATACTAATGTGTTTGGAGTATTTTGCCCCAAGCAACTTGGCTATCTGTTTTAAGCCCTTTGCAAAACCAACGTTAGATAATAAATTTTTAACCCAAGATTGACTTTTTAATGCCTTAAATAAAGATTCTGTCCTGTACCAAAGTCTGTCATATAAAAATTCTTCTTTGATAAGTTGGAAGGGAGATGACAAGGTCAATTCTACAAATTTAGGAAAATTATTGGGGTGTAGATAATCTGTATGAACTACTATCCCATTGTTTTTTAATACTTTATATATTTCTGATACTGCTTTTTTGCTCATTTCCGCATCATTCTCAAACCACCCCCAAATTCCATCAGAAGCCACTACCACATCAAAAGCACCTTCCCTGAATGGTAAATTTAGACAACTCCCTACTACAAAAAAATATGGATTTTCTTTCCCCCTAATGACTTCTTCGCAACGTTTTTTGGCGGTAGCTATCGCAGTATAAGCAATATCCAACCCTACCAAAACTTCAGAATATGGGTGAAGTTTTTCTGTAATATGCCCTAAGCTACAGCCCAAATCCAAGATAATCAGCTTTTTTCCCTTTTCTTTATAAATTTGAGCCACTTGCTCTGCTACGTATTCATGCCTTAATACCTCTGCGGCTCGCTCACTATATGCCCAAGGTTCTGCTTGACTTTGGTAGAACTGCTCATAAAAGTTGGTAGAGGCATTGCGGTCATTTCCCTCTAAGAATATAGGAATACCTTGTATTATCGGGAAAGTTTTGGCGTTTTCAAAATTAATAGATTCATTATCAAAAGATTTTAATAATGAATTGCTTTCATCTGGACTTGCTAATAGAGTTGTTAATCTACTTTCCAACATGATTTTATGATTTAAAATAAGTGAATGTTTTAATTATAAAAAATGCTTGTAAGCGCAAACTTACAAGCACCATCATAAAAAACAAAATATTCACCAAGTTTCGTTAGTCTATTGAGCAGTTACATTAAAAGTTACCTCTATATCAGTTTCACCACCTGCATTAGCAATTTGCCCGTTGGCGACTCCTGTGGCAGTTTTGTTAGGTTCGTGTCTAAGCGTAACAGTCATTTGCCCATTGCCTGTGGCTCTCACGGTTGCATTATTTTTAAGACCAATTGGGCGATTATTCTTATCTCTGTCATTGTAAGTAATCGTCAAAAGATTGGTTAGGGCAGAGCCTGTAAAAAAGAATTGATGCTCGTCTCCCTCTTCTAAGACCTCCTTAGTGATGTCTTCTACGTCGCGCGGGTCAGACTCATCAAGCACTTCTATATCAAGCGTATATGTTCTGCCATTAGCCAAAGAAATATTATCTATCACAGGAGCCATACCTCCTGCGCCATCTAAATCTCTAAAAGTAAATGTGCGCGTATTAGCCCCTTCTGTAAACTTTAGTCTTACTGTGGTGATTAATTCGGATTCGTTTGAATCTTCAGGATTTTCTTCGTTTTTCTTGCAAGACAAAAAGCTAATAGAAAATACTAAAAATAATAAAATCAGGGTGCGATTAAGTTTCATCATATTTAATGTTTTTTTAAAATTAAAAATGCAACATCATTGCAAATATACAGTAATTGCAATGATGTTGCAAAGATTTATTAAAAAAAATTAATCTTTACGTACTAATTAGCTTGTTTGTCCAAGACGTTTTTTACTTTTTCTTTGATTTTCAGGATATTTACTTTCATTTCTTTTTGAATTTCCAACATCTGGTCTGGGGTTACTTCTACCTTTTCTGAATGGTCGTGCTTATGCTCATGCCCATCACCTTCATGGTGGTGATGCTCTTCGTTTCCAGGTACCTCGACAATACTCTCCATCCATGTCTTCATTTCAGCAGAAATCGCCTCCATGTTCACAATTTCAGCTTGGATTTGATTGGCTAAGGAGTCATTTTTCCCTACTAATGAGTCTTTCTTTACGCTTAGCTGGTTTTTCAACTCATTGATTTTCTTTATCATAGGCATTAAGCTATCATGAACGGCTACTGCTTCATTGTGTAGTTTTGCGGCTTCTTTGAGTATAGCCTCCGACTTTTCATCTTTGCCTCCACAGGCGAAAATCAGCAGAGATAATATGTAAATTAGCTTTTTCATAAGATATTGATTAAAATTGTTTTATTTAAGGTTTGTAATAATCTTTTTACCAAATTGTAGATTTTTCTGCGCCTGAGCATGGTGATAATATGGAAATACAAATGTAAAAATACTCATCAATACAACTATCCATAATCCAATTTTTACTTTCTGCCACTGCACTGCTTTGATAAAATAAGTTTGGTAAAAACCATAAAATAAAGATCCCATCTGCAAAATAATAAAATATGGCTGCAAAGAACTCATTAGTTTTTCATAAAACGGCAAACTTATCAGTCCCAATGTTAGGGTAATTATGGGTAGAAAACAGCAAAATGCATGGAGAAAAGCTAAAACAAAGGTTGTTGAAAATAAAAATGTAAGTTTTTTCATAATTTATTAAATGCAACATTGTTGCAAATATAAATTCTTTTTAATTCATCATTGCAATATCATCTAAAAAAAATTGTATTAATAGAAAATAATTTTATAAATATTTGAAAATCAATAGTTTATTTTTATAAAATCTACAAAGTCCGAAAGGGCTAAGCATAAAAAATACAAGGTAGGCATAAACCTATTGCTTAGGTACAGCGTAATGATTGGTAGCTTGGTCTTAAATAAGAAGAAATAGCGCAATTATGTCGTTACTTATTAGCAAGGAATTTTTCATAAAAAGCTTTGGTAAGTCTAAATAATGCTTCCTCACGCTTGCCTTCCTCGAAAGATTCTATGCCTGTTTCGTACAATTTTCTGTAACCTGGCAATGCACCCGGAGTATCATTGACATCTACTACATAGATTTTGTTATCCGTTTTGTTTCTTAAGACATCTAACTCTCCATATTCTACATTCATTGCTTGGCACAGTTTGATGATATTGTCCACTTCTTCTTTATTAAATATTTCTTCGGTTTCTTTAATAAAAACTTTGTCGGGCATGCTTGAGAAACGAGCTTTGAGGGGGATAAATTTTTTATAAACAAAAGGAATAGAATCTTTGAAAATAGGTACTCTGTAATCTATTACATAATTATCATCATATTGATTATCAATCACTATTTGATATACGCAGTCTTCTTTCTTTTGCTGGACAGGGCATTGGATAATTTTAGCACTTTTTTTAGCATTAATATTCCCTTTCTCAAGTACTTGTCCTTGGTATAGAAGAGGGTCTATTTCGGTATTATAACCAAATACTTCCTTAAATAAAATATCTAAGCGTTTTTTGCTAATATCTGTACTAAATAGATTAATGGTTTGATGGTTTTTTGCAAACTCGACTAACTTATGATTGGGCTGTTTGAAAGTTGAGTCGTACCAATGTATGACCATATCATATTGGTCATCAATATTGGTAGTGATTTTCATGTTTAGCATATAGCAGATGTACCACATGGGTGTTCGCGTCCTCATATCAGAAGGATACACTAATACCTTTCTTAGTGGTAAGTTAGGTAAATTCAGTTTTTTGATGATTGGTTTGAGTGTTTTCCCTTTTATCCAAGTAATATATACTTTGATTATATACCGAAAAAAAGGAATGTCATAAATGTAACGCCTAAGCATAAAAGTGTGTGTCTATCACGTTTTAAAAATGGAGCTTGTAATAATACAGCTAAGGGAGAAATTTTATAAAATAATAGTTATTCTATATTATAATCGTCTTACTAATAAAACTCCACAAAATTAGTAAAAAATATAATTAGATAAAGTAAATTTTGATAGATATATAGATAAATTAGATAAATGTATGCGAATGCTTTGCAAATGGTAC
>JALOMS010000015.1 GCA_025455345.1 Thermoflexibacter sp.
TTTTGGGAATTGGTTCAAATTGCACTATACCACCAATCCGGGCATGGCATTTGGTTTGGAATTTGGCTCTGAATACGGCAAATTAGGGCTTACTTTTTTTCGACTATTGGCAATGACAGGCATAGGATATTTTTTGTATCGCGCAGCCAACAAAGACACCTATCATACTGGCTTTCTTTGGTGCGTAGCCCTTATATTGGGCGGTGCTATTGGTAATGTGATAGATAGTACTTTCTATGGTTTTTTCTTAGACAATGCTCCTTTTACTGACAATCCGCCCCCTTTGTATCCTTGGTTTCATGGAAAAGTAATAGATATGTTTTACATAGATATTTGGGATGGAGAAATCCCCGAAAGTGTGCCATTGATAGGAGGAAATCGCTACTCGCTTTGGCCTATTTTTAATGTAGCGGACGCTTCGATTTTTGTGGGTGTGGCAGTCATTTTGATTTTCCAACGTAGATTTTTCCCTATTCACCATCATACTACTAACGAAACGCTTTCTGCTCACGAGTTATCTACTTCAGAAGATGCTAAATTAGAAGACCAAAATCCTTCTTTGGAAATCAGTGATAAACCTATTACCAATTAGTATATTCATATATTCAAAGAGCAAATAAGCATTTTCTGAAATTTTTTTTGATTACTTTTAAACCTTGACTCCGCACTTTTGTCAAAAGTATAGAAAAACAAAAAATAATACATGACACAAGAGCAAAGTCAAGCAATTCCTAAGCAAGCAATACCTCTTAGAAGAGAAGAGAAAGAAAAAAAAACATCAAATCTGATAGGTTTGGAAGATAAGGAAATCATTGGTAGGTTCAGAAATGAAGAAACAAGGAATTACGCCTTTAACCTCTTAGTTCGCAAGTATCAAGAGAGGCTTTATCATCATATTCGTAAAATGGTCATAGACCACGACGATAGTGATGACCTATTGCAAGAAGTATTCATCAAAGCATGGAAAGGTTTAGAAAATTTTCGTGAAGAATCCCAACTATTTACATGGCTTTACCGCATTGCGAGCAATGAATGTTTGACTTTTTTGGAAAAGAAAAAACGCAAATTCTTTTTACCAATTTATGATGTTAAAAAAGAACTAAGTGCAAAACTTAATAGTTATGTAGCCAATAAATCTATGCACTTTTCAGGCGAAGAAATAGAAGTCAAATTGCAAAAAGCTCTTTTGAATCTTCCAGACAAACAGCGACTTGTGTTTAATATGAAATACTTTGATGATATGACTTATGAGGAAATGTCATCTGTGTTAGGTACGTCTGTGGGCGCGCTGAAAGCATCTTATCACCATGCTGTAAAAAAAATTGAAGAACAATTATCGCATGAGTCATAGACCAATCATTTATTTTAGCATATAAATACTTTATATACAATGAAAAAGCAATTTTATTTAGATGAATCAGATAAGTTCAAAAATATTTTTGAAACTCCTAAAGATTATTTTGAGGACTTCCCCCAACGTATGTCCAAGCGTATGGAAAAGTCCAAGAGTAAACCTATTGGGGTATGGAGTTTAAGTCCCAAATATGCGTTAGTAATTGCCTCAATAGTAGTGCTATTGGTTGTTGGTGGGATATTTTTCTTGCCAAGTACGACCCAAAAAACATCAGAAATAGGGCTTTCTGTACAAGAAATCAATGAATACCTACTTAAGGACAACATTCAGGAATACGAATTGGTTGATTTTTATTTAGAGGCAGATTTGATAGAAGAGGAGGCAGAAGAAAATGTATTGGAGCAGGAAATATTAGAAGAGGAGCTAGATATAGAAGAAATAGAAGAATTGCTTTAATGTGCTAATAATCAATGTATTACTTTTGAACAATAACCCATATAAAATTATGAAAAAAATACTTTACATATTATTATTCTTTAGTTTTCAGTATTTGTATGCAGCAAAAATAGGGATTATTACCCAACAACTCAACCTTTCTACGGAACAATCAAAGCAGTTTTGGGTAGTATATAATAAATACACAGAAGAAATGGAGAATCTTCGCAAGCAACAAAGAGAGATACAAAGGGGCTTCAATACTAAGACAGATGAGCAACTTCGCAAGGACATAGACAAGATGATGGAGCTAAAAGAGAAGGAACTTGCCACAGAAAAAAAATACCAACAAGAATTTCTTAAAGTAATCAATATTAGACAGTTAGCCTCTCTCTATCGAGCAGAGAAAATGTTTAAAGCTATGCTCTTACAGAGGCTATCTAAGCGCGATGGCAAGGGTAGAAAAGAGGAGGAATTTTTAGAAGGGATAGATGATTAGGGCATTTTTTGGATTGGGTAGGAAGGTTTTTTAGACTCTTACCCCAAATATCAATACGTCATCAATTTGTAATTTTTGCCCCTTCCAGTCTTCGAAGGTTTTGTCTAAAATAACTTTCTGCTCGTGCATGGGAAGGTGGGAAATAGAGAGTAGTAATTCTTTTAGATTCTTTGTCATAAATTTTCTATTGTCTTTGCCCCCGAACTGGTCTTGGAAACCGTCAGAACAAAGGTAAAAAGTGGTTTTTGATTGATTATTGGTGCTTGGAGTCCTTATCCCTAATGGTATTTCATATTTAGTAAAAATCCTTTCTTCTTCACTCTGGAGACCACCAATAGACATTTTGTTTGCTTTAATTTCTTGGAAAACAGGGGTTTGATTTTCTGAATCATGTTGTACATAATAGAGAGGATTCATCGCTCCTGCATATTCTACGGTACTTTTTTCTTTGTCTATCACACAAATAGCAATGTCCATACCGTCTCTATTTTCTGTTTCACCCTGCTGAAGTGCGTAACGTATGCCCTTATGTAATTGATTAAGAATAAGTTCTGGGGAAGTGATGTGGTGTACATTGACTATCTGATTGAGAAGCTCATTCCCAATCATACTCATAAATGCGCCTGGTACTCCATGCCCTGTACAATCTGCGGCTACGATAACGATTTTATTTTCTTTTTCACTATTGCTTGTCTTATTACTAATTCCTAAGTCATAACTCTCCACACTCATGTCTTGAAACCAGTAAAAATCTCCTGAAACAATGTCTTTGGGCTTGAAAATAATAAAATAATCATTCCCTAAAGACTGGGCTATGCGTTCGGGGAAGGGCAACATAGCGTGTTGGATGCGCTTAGCGTAGTTGATACTATCGGTCAAGTCCTCATTTTTTTTCCTTAGTTCTGCTGTTCTTTCTGTTATCTTTTGCTCCAGCTCTTGATTATAGCGCGTCAATTGTTCATTTTTAATCTCTAACTCTCTATCTGTCTGGTATTTATTAAGAGCTTCTGTAACTGTAATAATCAAATCACTTTGTTCCCAAGGCTTACTGATATAGCGATATAAGTTTGCTTTATTGACTACATTCCTGACAGCTTCTATGTCGGCTTGTCCTGTAAGCATGATTTTCAAAGTGTGCTTAGAAAGCGTATGAACCTTGATAAGCAACTCATCACCTTTCATATCAGGCATGATATGGTCAGAGATGATAATAGGAAAAGGCGCACCAGAAGATAGAATATGATGAATTACTTCCAAAGCATCTTCTCCACTCTCAGTAGTCTCAATTACATAATCCTTTCCAAATTGGGTACGCAATTGCGCTTTAAGGCTGTTCAGTACAAAGTTCTCGTCATCTACGCAAAGAATTACAGGTTTTTCCATTTGAGTATATCCTACGATTGGTCTATGTATAAAATTTGTTGGTAGCTATTAGGTGTTTTGTTCTAATCCTGATTTAATAGTTTCTATCAATTCCGTTTCGTCCCAAGGCTTATGTATAAAACGGTGAAGATTTGCTTTTTCTTGGGCATTTTTGATGGCTTGCTCTGCCGCCTGCCCCGAAAGTAAAACCTTGACTATCTGAGGAAAACGCTCATGAACAGCTATCAAAAACTCATCTCCCTTAGTGTCAGGCATCAGCCAATCAGAAACAATAATGAGGATTTGTGTACCTTCTACAACTAACTCCTCTATAATCTCAAAGCCTTCACTTGCACTTTCTGCAAATTCATAACGATAATCTGCCCCAAAATTTTTTCGTAGTTGCCCTTTGAGACTTTCTAAAACTATCCTTTCATCATCAATACATAAAATTGCTTTTTTCATAATTTTATTAAGATATTGTATATTCTTCCAAATACCAGACTATTTTGTCAAAAATAAACAATTTATCTTTAAGTATCCAAACTATTCTATCTGCAATCTTACAGCCAAGCTATTTATCTGGCTAATATCTCTCTCAAAACAAATGTTCTTAGTTATTCCTTCTATACAAGTAATTTACAAAGTAATAAAAATTCCATGCTTACGTGCGTTTTTTATCTGTTTTTCCTTACCTTTGGGCTTGGCAGTAAACTTTGAGTCGAGCATCACATATTCACAAAGATACTGCCCTTTTGTTTTTTTAGTACATTTTATACTCAATCAAAAGTGGTTTTATCCATCTGTCTGACCTAAAACCAATTAATTTTTAGTGTAGAATACATCTTAATAAAATAAACAAAAATGTTTTGCGTAATAAAGCTAAGCGATTATAGTACCATTTCCAACTTGTAAATATATGAATAAATTACTCATCATTGCCACCTTACTATTGTTTTTGGGAAGCTGTGCAAAAAAAACAAGCACAACTACTACTACCCAAGATACTAAACAAGAAGAAGTAAAAACAGTAGAAAATAAACCCGAAGAGAAAAAAGAAGATACAGGCTTAAAGCCCAATATTTCTTTTGTCAATACTGATGAAACAGAAATCACCAGTAATTATACTTGGGCAAAAGTAAACTATATCTACTTGATTACAAAAGATTTAAGAAGAGCAGATTTGTATGATGTAACTATTAAAAAACCTTTTTCTGGCAAGGATAGTGGCGGGCATCAAACTACTTTTGTAACATCAATTAGCACTATCAAGGCTGATAACAAATATACCGTAAAGGTAAGATTTGCAGAGAAAAAATCAGAATATGAATGGAAGCCCAATCCTGCTTCTTACATTGATTGCGTGTTTGACCTCAAAACGGGAGCTATTACCTATAACACAGTAGGCACACATTGGCAAAAGTTTCAGAAAAGTGCTAACATCGTAAAAAGCCTCCCAAGTAATAATTTTTCTTCAAAAAAAGCAATGTCCATCGCTGTCGAGCATATTATTGCTAACTACAATGGAGCTTTTGTAAAATAAGACAAGCAAAAATTTTATTCAAATTCCGATAAAAATGACTCAAGAAGATATACTCAAAGCACTTTCAACTGTCCAAGAACCTGACCTAAAAAAAGACTTAGTTACTTTGAATATGATACAAAATATTGATATTCAAGGTAAAAAAGTCAGTTTTACGGTTGTACTTACTACTCCTGCCTGCCCATTAAAAGAACTCATCAGACAAAACTGTGAAAAAGCGATTCATGAGTTGATAGCACCAGATATTCAGGTATTTATAAATATGACAGCCTCGGTTACTACCCTCAGAGACAATACACCTTTGCTCCCTCAAGTTCGCAATATAGTAGCCATAGCTTCTGGGAAAGGTGGTGTAGGCAAATCTACGGTAACAGCCAACTTGGCAATGGCTTTGGCGCAGTCAGGGGCAAAAGTCGGTATCATTGATGCGGATATTTTTGGACCCTCTATGCCTACCATGTTCAACTGCGAATCAGCAAGACCTGGGCTTATCAATCAGAACAATAAGCAATTATTAATTCCAGTAGAGCAGTATGGCATCAAAATATTATCTATTGGATTTTTGGCTCCTCCCGATGACGCAGTGGTTTGGAGAGGACCTATGGCAAGCTCTGCCCTGCGCCAGTTCATAGGAGATACCAATTGGGGGGAGTTAGATTACCTACTTATAGACCTTCCTCCTGGCACCAGCGATATTCACTTGACATTGGTGCAAACTGTGCCAGTAACAGGGGCAGTAGTAGTTACGACACCCCAAAAAGTAGCCTTGGCAGACGCACAAAAAGGCTTGGCTATGTTTCGGCAAAAACAAATCAATGTGCCTATTTTGGGGGTAGTAGAAAATATGGCTTACTTTACCCCCGAAGAACTCCCAGACAATAAATACTATATCTTTGGGAAAGATGGCGGAAAAATATTAGCGAATCGGAATCAAGTACCCTTCTTAGGCGAAATTCCCTTAGTACAAGGCATCAGAGAAGCAGGGGACAAGGGCAAGCCAATTGTGATGCAAGACCAACACCCTACTGCCCAAGCATTCAAGGAAGTAGCAGAAAAATTGGCGCAGAATATAGCAATCAGAAATGCTAATATCTCTACGGCATTAGCTATTTAGAAGGTAAACTATTGTACACAAACAAAAAAAGGCTATCCTTTATAGGTAGCCTTTTTACGCGCTTAAAGTAAGTTCACTACCTAATTTTTCTTTCGCTTTTGATTATAAGATATATTACGTACCGTTTTCTGTGCCATAGCGAAGGATTCTCTGTCCATGTTATTCATTTGGTCTATTTTACTTTCATAATCTACTACTGCCGCATACTGTTTTTTCAACTCCTCATTAGGAAGAATAATTTTAAAAATAGTTTCTAAATAAACCTTATTTTTTAATGTTATTTGCTTAGCAAAGTCAAAATTGTGCTTGTCTATCTCATCTGCCGCTTGCTCCAACCAATCATTGGACTCAAAAAGAGCAATATTAGCCAGAACCTCATGATTCATTCCTGATTTTTGTATTTCTGCGGATAGTGTAGTATCTACTGAGATGATTTCTTTATGAGTAACCTTATGATAGGTTTCTGCTACATCATCATAGTTCAGTTCTACCTCGAACTGAAAAGGGTGTTCTATTGATTTTTGAGCTTCAAATTTTATCAAAATAGCTTTCTTTTCAGAGGAGAAAATATCATTAAAATTGATAAATATTTGATTTTTTTCAATTGTGTGAGGAAATCCATAGACTTTTTGGCAAGTAAAAGTTTTGTCTGGGAAAGTAACTTTCAGCCGCGTATTTTGGGCTACTACGGTCAATAAACCCTCTAATTCTTTAGCAAAAATTTGAGGAATTTTATCTGGCGAATCTATAAAATAATAATTTGCTCCTCCATATTCTGAAAGATTGGTCATCAATTTTTCGTCAAAATCTGCCCCTATTCCAAAAGTAGAAAGCGCAATGCCTTCTTCCCTAAATTTTTTTTGTACGATATGTTGTAATTTGACAGGGTCTGTAATGCCCTCATTGGCAAGACCATCAGACAAGAGCAACACCCTATTGACGTAGTTGGACTGCTTGGTAGTGTTTACTTGGTTATAACCTTCTAACATTCCGCCACTTAAGTTAGTAGTACCACGAGCAGAGATTTGTTTCACCTTACTGTGCAAAACTTCTTTGTGCTGAACCTTCGCTGACTTGCTAATTACTTCTATTTCATTATCATATTGGACAATAGAAATTAAGTCTTCAGAAGATACATTATCTATGACAAAATCTATTGCTTTTTTGGCATAAACTAACTTATCTCCTTCCATAGAGCCACTATGGTCTATAACCAAAGCAATATTTAGTGGTGGCTTTTTTTGTTGGCTTTCTACTTTTTTCCCCTGTAGTTCTACATAAAGAAAAAAGTCCTTCTTAGTTGTATCTCCCCAAAGCCAATACTGGTTTTCAGGAAGAATTTTGGTATTAATGATAGACATAAAATTAAGGAATGATGTGAAGTGTATCTAAACATACGTTGTATAGAGATAGAAAATTAACGGAATCATTGTGAATAAAGTTGAGTCATAAAGCATATATTTGAATAAAAATACGATTTTGAGTTCTTTTATGATAAAATCAATCAAAATTTTGTTCCTTGTCCCATACCCTCTTGATTGTGCGCCATCTCAACGGTTTCGTTTTGAGCAGTATTTTGAAATATTAAAGAAAAACAATGTATCATTTGATTGTCAATCATTTATAGATGAGCAGACATGGAAGATTTTGTACAAAAAGGGCTATTTTCTTCGGAAGACTTTGGGGATTTTAAAAGGATTTTTGCGGAGGTTGTATATTTTACTTTTTTTAAAAAAATACGATTTTGTATTCATTCACAGAGAAGCCGCCCCTATTTTTCCTCCTTTCTTTGAGTTTGTTATTGCCCAAGTATTGGGAAAAAAAATTATTTACGACTTTGATGATGCGATTTGGTTGCCCAATACCTCTTCCCAAAACCGCATTTCAGCCTTTGTTAAGTTCCACCAGAAAGTAGGCTTGATTTGCTCATGGTCATACAAAATCAGTGCGGGGAACGATTACCTCTGTGATTACGCCCGCCTGTTTAATCCTCAAGTTATTTTGAATCCGACTACGATTGATACGAATCATCATCAAGGAATAAAAAGACAACAATTATTGGAAAAAGAAAAAATAGTCATCGGCTGGACGGGTTCTCACTCGACCCTGAAGTATTTGACCGAGATAGAAAGTGTAATTCAAGAAATAGCACATACCCACTCATTTTCTTTTCTGGTTATTTCCAACCAAAAACCTGATAGCCAGCTTGATAACTTAGTATTCCAAGAATGGAACAAGGCAAGCGAAATCCAAGATTTGCTTCGAATCCATATTGGTATTATGCCGCTCACAGATGACGAGTGGGCAAAAGGCAAATGTGGCTTTAAAGCCCTCCAATACATGAGTTTGGGTATTCCTGCCCTTGCTTCTCCTGTGGGCGTGAACACCAAAATTATTACCAATGGAGAAAATGGATTTCTATGTAATACACCTCAAGAATGGAAAGAAAAATTAATTTTACTGATTGAAAATGAGAGTCTTCGGATTGAGTTAGGGAAAAAGGCACAGCAGACCGTAGAAGAATATTACTCTGTAAAATCCAATAGGGACAATTTTTTAAACTTATTTCGCTAATTTTGGCTAAACTTTTTGGTTTATACCTATTGTTTTAGGTGTAATGGTATAATAATCTTTAATTTCTAAAATATGGCAACTGTTCTTCTTGGCGTAGGCATTATGGGTGCGTTTTTCTTATTAATGTCTGTGCGATTAATTTTTGTAAAAAATGGCGAATTCCGAGGCACCTGTGCCAGCCAAAGTCCTTACCTGAACAAAGAAGGCATTACTTGTAATGTATGTGGTAAGGAAGTAGGAACTTGTGAAAAAGAAACCGCAAAAGCATAGTATATTTTGCTTTTATAAGCATACAAATGATTGATTAGGTATTATTTATCTAATCAATCATTTACTTATTTTTACCACCTTTTTAAATCCCTGTGTTTCTATGTGGAGCAGGTAAATTCCTCCAGCTAAGTCTTCTTTACTCATATCCAATAGCTGATAGGTATTCATAATAGGATTATTAAATTGAATTTGCCCGCTTAGACACAACCTTCCACTCACATCAAATAGCTTAACGGCAAACTCTTTTCCTAAGTGTTCGTATCCAAATCTTATCTGTAATTGATTGGCGACTACTGGATTGGGGAATACAACAATATGCTCGGATGTTGATTCCAAATTTTCTTCTTCTGTGGCTAAGATTTTGGCTCTGACATAACTCGGAATCCCATAGCCAACCGAATCGCTGGGATTATTAAATCTATTTCCAGAACGGCGTATAATATTGACTATCTGCATATTGGTCATAGAAGGATTGGCTTGCCATAATCCTGCCGCCAGTCCTGCTACTTGAGGAGCGGCGAAAGATGTGCCTGTACTGATACTAATACTTCCTGAAGGAAATCCTACCACAGTATTTAATCCTAAAGCAACAACATCAGGTTTAATTCGCCCATCAGCAGTGCGCCCTCGCCCACTGCGAGCATCATAAATACCATTTATATCTACCGCACCTACCGTAAGCACCGAGTCCACATCACCAGGGAAGGAAACCTTTTGCCAAGAGCTTAAACCTTGATTACCAGCACTTTTTACAACTATCATTCCTGTTTGTACAGCAATGGCGGCGGCTTGAGAAACCAATGCTGTTCTGCCATTTAAGTCGTTGGTTGTATAGTTTAGAGTTCTATCATCAAAAGTCGTATAACCCAAAGAAGTAGAAATAATATCTACACCTAAGCTATCTGCTCTTTCTGCGGCAACTAACCAATATGCTTCTTCTGCCCTATTTTCTCTTTCATCAATTTCCGTTACAAATAGATAATAAGAAGCATTGGGGGCAGTTCCTACTAAGACTCCATCTTGTTTGGCACCGAGCAGAGACAATACTCTTGCTCCATGTGTGCCACTTACATTATATACATTAAGAGAATTTCTTACAAAGTTAAAAGACCCCAAAACTTTCATTTGGCTAAATAAAGGATTGGTGTTGGCATTTTGGAATCCATTGTCTATGACAGCAATAACGATGCCTTCACCCCTAAATCCATCTTTGTGCATTTCATCAATACCTAACATTTGAGTCTGTGGTAATGCTGTTCCATAATCTTCCTCTACCCTTCCTGAAGGGAAACTGATAGGGGAGGGGATAGTTTCTTGGGAAACTTCAACTTTAGGTTCTTCTGGCAAGTCAGCCATAAGATTAAGCCGAAATATATTTGTATTTTGTACAAAACTAAGGCGATTTACCCTATCTAAGGTTGCTTGGTCTGCTTCTATAACCACACCATTCATCCAACGAGTAGTATAAAGCACACGCGCTCCTGTTTGGCGTACCTGTTGTACATAGTTTGCGTTTACAGGGAGGTCTCTTTCTAAAATTTTGATATTCTGTTTTGTACGCCTATCTATTGCCCTTTGAGTCAAGAACTCTTGGGGGCGATTTACTGAAAAAGGAGAGCCATTTTTGTTAGTAAAGCGAATCAAATAACTCCTATTTTGGGTAAATGCAGAATGACTTAGCAATAAATTCCCGCCTAACCAAAGAAGAAATATGAGATAATAACGCATGGATAGTGAATATTTTGAATGAAATTAGTACAAATTTATAGATTTATTTTGAAAGTAAGCCATATTTAACACTCCTTACCGCTTTATCAAAGTTTTTTTATTTTATTAACTTCTCTTATTCTCCTCAAACTCTTGCTCATTTGTCTTTATATAATTCACACATTATTAATAATAAATTAATATTAAGCCTATTTTAACATTTGTATTTATAACATATTTGTATAAAATATAAATACTTAATAACAATAAATATAAGATTATCAGGCATTTATATTTAATAATATTTAAAATTTTATTATTTTTCATACTTTATTTTTTGTCATCAAAGCATTAAGCATTAAATTTTCTTTAATAAAGTCTTGCTTATATTAATTTTTAATAAAGCTAATATAATCTTTGCTTAACACCTATGTAAAAGCACAAATCTAATTTTGTACCGTCAAAAAAGTTTTGGGTAAAGCCCTATTTATAAAATATATTAAATTATAAGTATATGATGTATTGTACAAAATTATTTACATTTTTAACTGTATCATTTTTAACTATTTGGCTTTTAGCTTTTTCCATGCCTTTGACTGCTCAAGCCCAAACAGGTAGCATCAAAGGAGTAATCAAAGATAAGATAAGTTCGGAGGCTGTCATAGGCGCAAACGTTGCCATCAAAGGTACAGCGCAAGGCTCTTCTACAGACATTGATGGTGCCTTTTTGATTAGCAAGGTAGCAGAAGGGACTTATACTTTGGTTATTACAAGTGTAGGATACAAACCTTTTGAGGTAGCAGATATAAAAGTAGAAGCTGGTAAAGTAGCAGTAGTTGAGGCTTTTGTAGACGAAGATGTAAAAGGCTTAGAGGCAGTTGTAGTTACTGCCCAAAGAGAAAATAATACAGTAGTTTCTTTGATTAAAGATATAAAAGTTGCCGAACAGGTAGTAGTAGGTATTTCCAGCGAACAAATTTCCAAAACGCAAGATAGAGATGCGGCGCAAGTGGTAAAACGTATCCCAGGTGTATCAGTAATAGGAGACAGATTTATCATGGTGCGTGGTTTGGCAGAACGCTACAATGCGGTTATGCTCAACGACATTCTCACCC
Source organism: Thermoflexibacter sp. (assembly GCA_025455345.1). Lineage (GTDB taxonomy): Bacteria > Bacteroidota > Bacteroidia > Cytophagales > Thermoflexibacteraceae > Thermoflexibacter. The sequence goes on from JALOMS010000015.1 coordinate 11,974, forward strand.
CAAGTTCAGAAGTAGACTCTCGTGCCTTTTCTTTTGATGCTGTACCAAGTGGTGCTATCAATAGAATTATGATTTTCAAATCACCATCTGCCGAACTCCCAGGCGACTTCTCTGGTGGCGTAGTAAAAATCTACACCAAAGAAGCAACCGCAGACAACATCACAGAGTTTGGTATTTCCACAGGTATCAGAGGGGCAACTACTTTCACCAACCAAGCAGTTTACAAAGGAGGCAGTACAGACTTTTTAGGTTTTGACAGAAGCACACGTCCATTGCCTTCTTCTTTCCCAAGTTTCTTAGATGGTAGCTTCCAACAAAGAGCGCAAGCGGCTAACCAACTTCCAAATAATTGGGTAACTAATAACACGGCTATCAACCCTGATTTGCGTCTTTCTTTGAATCTTACACGCAATATTGGTAAGTTTAGCAACTTTACTTCTATTAGTTATAGCAATACCAACCAATTTGCAAAAGTAGAGTTTGACCGCTTCAACGATTTTGATTCCAGAACGCAAAAAAGCGACCCTTTTTTCAGGTACATTGATGACCAATTTACTAACAACGTAAGGATTGGCGTACTTCATAACTGGTCTTGGAAAGTAAACGACCGCACCAGAATAGATTTCCGTAACTTATTTAACCAAATAGGTATTTCTCAAACCGTAGTTCGTGATGGTACGCGTTTTACCGAAGGGGTTGATTCTCGTGCTTATTCTTTCCGCTACGAAACTCGCAGTATCTACTCTGGTCAGTTCACAGGCAAGCATTCTTTTGGTGAAGATGACAAGGCAGTGCTTACTTGGCAGGCAGGTTTTGGCTATACTAATCGTCAAGAGCCTGATTGGAGAAGATTCCGCACCCAACGCGCACAAGGTACTTCTGAAAGATTTGATGTAGTAATTCCTCCAGGTCCTACTACTTTTGATGCCGCTCGCTTCAATTCTAACTTGAACGAAACGGTATTCACAGGTGCGGCAAATTATGAAAGAAAAGTGCAATTAGGAAAAAATGACGCTTTGATAAGCAAATTGAGAGGTGGATTCTATGTAGAGCGCAAAGATAGAGATTTCAGCGCAAGGTGGATGTCTTATGTAGGTACGCCCACTTTGGACAGCAGAATTTTAGCTTCCCCGCTCGACCAGATTTTTAGTCCTGCGAATGTAAATGGCACTAATGGATTTACGATGAGCGAAGGAACAAAACCAAATGACAGATATACAGCAAACATGACCCTTGCGGCGGCATATTTGGGTGCTTCTATCCCTTTCAATAAAAACTTCACCGCAAGCGTTGGGGTAAGAGGTGAATTTAGCCAACAAATAATGAATAGCCGCGATTTTGGTGGCAGACCTCAAAATGCAGATTTGGTGCTTTTCCAACCATTGCCTTCGGTTAATTTGTCTTACAATTTCTCTGAAAAATCTTTGTTGCGTGCTTCTTACGGCATGACTTTGAACAGACCAGAGTTTAGAGAGCTTTCTCCCTTCTTGTTCTACGACTTTAACTTTGACGTAGGCTATGTAGGGAATCCAAGACTTAAAAATGCCACTGTCCAGAATGTAGATTTGCGTTGGGAATATTATCCTTCTGCAAGTGAGGTATTTAACATAGGTGTATTCTACAAAGATTTTACTAATCCAATAGAAATCAAAAGTATTATCACTGGCTCAGCAAGAACTTTTGAATTCGTAAATGCACCCGCCGCACGTAGCTTTGGCGTGGAGTTAGATGCCCGCAAATCTTTGTATTTCTTAAATCAGAATAGCAAATTCTTGCAAAATATGTTCTTGGTAGCAAATGCTTCTTTAATCCAAAGCAGGGTGGACTTTGGTGCCTTGGCAACTGCCCAAGACCGCACACGCCCAATGATGAATCAATCTCCTTATTTGGTGAATGTTGGTATTTTCTACCACAATGACGATACTAATTTCCAATGGAATGTAATGTACAACGTGTTTGGTCCAAGACTTTTCGTAGTAGGTGATATTCAGGCGCAGTCTATTTATGAAATGCCTCGTAACGTGATAGATATTTCTTTCACCAAAGGCATCGGTAAGAAGTTTGAAATCAAAGGTGGTATCCAAGATTTGCTCAATGCTAAATACATAATGACACAAGACTCTGACTTAGATGGTAAAATTACAGGTGTAGATGAGCAAGTATTGGGCTTCCGCAGAGGTGCTTACTTCACACTTGGCATTACTTATAGAGTTACTAAATAAATCTGGAATGGAAAATCTGGAATCATAAAAAAGATAATTCCATGACCAACAACTAACAACTAACAATCAACAACTAACAACTAACAACTAACAATCAACAACGAATCAATTAAATACAGTAATCAAATTTTCAAAACTTTAATTTTAATAGATAATGAAACAGTTAAGTAAATTCTTCTTAATGTTTGCACTTGCAGTAATGGGTTTTGCTTGTAACGACAGCAACAACGATGATAACCAACCCACAGGGCAAACAGACGCACAAGGTAGAGTAATCCTTGAAGGCAATATCACTGCAAACAGAACTTTATTAGCAAGAGAGAAATACATTTTGAGAGGCTTTGTAGTTGTAAAGTCAGGAGTTGTATTGACAGTAGAGCCTGGTACAGTTATCTTTGGCGATAAGCAAAGTACAGGTACGCTTATCATAGAGCGTGGTGGTAGAATAGAGGCAAATGGTAGTGTAGATAGACCTATTGTATTTACCTCTGCTCAACCTAAAGGACAAAGAGGCTACGGCGACTGGGGTGGAATCGTAATGCTTGGTGATGCACCAACCAATAAGCCTGCTGATACACAAGTAGAAGGTGTACCTTTCCCTTACGGTGGGACAAACGCAACTTCAAACTCTGGTACTTTGCGCTATGTACGTATAGAGTTCTCTGGTGTAGCTATCACTCCTAACAACGAAATCAATGGTTTGACTATGGGTGGTGTAGGTTCAGGCACAAAGATGGAATATATCCAAGTTTCTTTCTGTGGTGATGACTCTTATGAGTGGTTTGGTGGCAATGTAGATGCCAAATATTTGATTGCTTTCAGAGGTTGGGATGATGATTTTGATTGTGATTTTGGGTTCTCTGGTAGAGTACAATACGGCATATCTTTCCGCGACCCTGTGATTAATGACCAATCTACTTCTAATGGTTTTGAAGTTGATAATGACCAAACAGGTACTACTGCTACTCCTTTGACTTCCGCAACTTTCTCTAACATGACTGTGATTGGTCCTTATGGTCGTCCTGGTGTTACTATGTTTGGCAATGATGCACAGTGGGGTAGGTCAATGCACTTGCGTAGAAATTCTACTGTAACTATCGTAAATTCTTTATTCATGGGCTTCAAAGAAGGTTTGCGCTTAGATGGTGTTACTACATTGGCAAATTATACAGCAAATACAGGACAGTTGAATACTTTGACGGTAGCAGGCATGACTGTAGCGGCAGTAACAGGTGCAGGTGGTGTAACTACTCCTCAAGCAACAGATTATTTCAACAGAACGGGTGCAAGTAATGCTATTTTAGCAGATTATGCTACTTTGAACTTGAATACTAATGTATTTAACTTGACTGCTCCAAACTTCTTGCCAAGTGCTGGTTCACCTTTATTGAGTGGTGCGGCATTCCCTGGCAAATCAGCAGATGCTTTCTTTGACAAAGTAGCCTTCCGTGGTGCTTTCGGTGCTACTAACTGGGCGCAAGGTTGGACTAACTTCGACCCTCAAAATACTGATTATTAGTAATTTTGTACTATATATACATATATTTAATTTCATCTCTCAAATAACCCTGCTGATTTTCAGCAAGGTTATTTTTTTAAGCAATAAAGATATGACTTTACTAACTTGCAAGCGTTGGGAACAAATCCCAAAAATTATCAAGTATGAAAAAAGCAATCCCAAATATTAGGATTGCTTTTTCTATTTTAAACCTTAAAACCGAACACTTAAAATCTATCCAACACTACCTTCCAAACTAATTGCCAATAGTTTCTGTGCCTCGACAGCAAACTCCATTGGTAATTGATTTAATACTTCTTTTGCATAACCATTTACAATCAATGCAACGGCTTCTTCCGTAGGGATACCTCTCTGATTACAGTAAAAAATTTGGTCTTCTCCAATTTTTGAAGTAGTAGCTTCATGTTCTACTTTTGCACTTGGATTATCTACTTCTATATAGGGAAAGGTATGCGCTCCGCATCTATCGCCCATGAGCAGGGAGTCGCACTGAGAGAAGTTTCTTGAATTTTCTGCACGTTTTGAAATCTGTACCAATCCGCGATAAGAATTTTGACTTTTCCCAGCTGAAATACCTTTAGAAACGATACGACTCTTCGTATTTTTCCCTAAATGTACCATTTTAGTACCTGTATCAGCTTGTTGGAAGTGATTGGTAATAGCTACGGAGTAGAACTCTCCAATGGAATTATCTCCTTTCAAAATACAGCTTGGGTATTTCCAAGTAATTGCAGAGCCTGTTTCTACCTGCGTCCAAGAAATCTTAGAGTTATCGCCCGCACATATACCTCGCTTAGTAACAAAGTTATAAACTCCGCCTCTGCCTTCTTTGTCGCCGGGATACCAGTTTTGTACCGTAGAATATTTGATTTCTGCATCTTTCAAAGCAATTAGCTCTACTACCGCCGCATGAAGTTGGTTTTCATCACGCATAGGAGCGGTACACCCTTCCAAATAACTCACATAAGCCCCCTCATCTGCAATAATTAATGTTCGCTCAAACTGTCCTGTTCCAGAAGCATTGATACGAAAATAGGTAGAAAGTTCCATTGGGCATCTTACACCTTTTGGAATATAACAGAATGAGCCATCGGAAAATACAGCAGAGTTCAAAGCAGAAAAATAGTTGTCGTTTTGAGGGACAACAGAACCAATATATTTCTTCACCAAATCGGGATGTTCTTGGATTGCCTCACTCATTGAGCAGAAGATTATGCCTAATTCTGCCAATTTCTCTTTGAAAGTAGTTGCTACCGACACACTGTCAATGACTGCGTCAATAGCTACCCCCGTCAATCTTTTTTGTTCAGAAAGGGAGATGCCTAATTTCTCAAAAGTAGCTAATAACTCAGGGTCAACCTCTTCTAAGCTATTGAGTTTTGCTTTTTGCTTTGGAGCTGAATAATAAATAAGATTCTGATAATCAATCGCAGGATAGATGACATTTGCCCATTGCGGCTCGCGCAATGTAACCCAATAGCGATATGCCTTCAATCGCCATTCTGTCATCCACTCAGGCTCGTTTTTCTTAGAAGATAGCAAGCGAATGATGTCCTCACTAAGTCCTTTGGGGATTTGTTCTGTTTCAAAATTGCTAACAAATCCGTATTTATATTCAGATTGTGTGTAATTCTCTAAAAGCTCTGTACTGTTTTCCATAATGAAAAGATGTCTGTTAAACTTTGATGACCTAAGATTCTACAAAGATAAAACAAGATTAATTTAGAATTGTTCTAAACTATTAATTTTTTTCATCAAAATTTTTATAAAAAAGCAAATAAGTAATCCAATTGTTAAATTTGCGGGACACAAAGAAATTTCTGAGTGCATAAAATGTTAAATAACCTTTTTGCTAAATAGATACAAAATGCCTCGTACTGAACTTTCCCAATTGGGTGAATTTGGATTGATTGAGAGAATCAAAAGTAAAACTACGCACCGAAATCCCAATACGCTAAAAGGAATTGGCGATGATGCGGCTGTAATCACAACTTCTGGAGATTTTTACCAATTAGTTTCTACGGATATGTTAGTCGAAAATATACATTTTGACCTCTCTTTCCACCCCTTACAACATTTGGGTTATAAGTCAGTAGCAGTCAATGTCTCTGATATTGCGGCGATGAATGGCATAGCGGAGCAGATTACCGTTAGTTTGGCAATCAGTAATCGCTTCTCCGTAGAGGCAATAGACGCACTTTACCAAGGAATCTTTGCCGCTTGTGAGGATTACAGCGTGGACTTAGTGGGGGGAGATACGACCTCTTCGACAAGTGGTTTGATTATTTCTATTACAGTCATTGGCAGAGCAAAACCTGCACAAATTGCTTATAGGAATGGCGCAAAAAAAGGTGATATTTTGTGTGTTACTGGGGATTTGGGTGCCGCCTATATAGGATTACAAATCTTGCAAAGAGAAAAAGTAGAGTTTTTGGCAAACCCCAATATGCAACCTCAATTAGAGGGTAAGGCTTATACCGTAGGTCGTCAGCTAAAACCCAAAGCGCGTACAGATATTGTGCATGAGCTTGCCGAATTACAGGTCAAGCCAACGTCTATGATAGATATTTCTGATGGTCTTGCTTCGGAAGTCATACATCTTGCTACCCAATCTCAAGTAGGAGCTACGCTTTTCGAGGACAAACTGCCCATAGACAAAGAAACTTATGACATTGCAATTAATGATTTTAAGCTAATTCCTTCTGTATGTGCGATGAATGGCGGAGAGGACTACGAACTGCTCTTTACCATAGACCAAAAAGATTATGAAAAAATTAAAACGCATGATGAAATTTCTTTCATTGGTTATATGACGGAAGACAAGGAAATAAACTTGGTAAGCTCTGGCGGTCAGAAAGTCCCAATTACTGCACAGGGGTGGAACCATTTTTAGGGAGCTTTGGAGAAATATTCCTTACAGAACAAGCAATAATCAGAGAGACATTAGCCATTTTTCTGCTTCTTCTTGATTATCAAAATATTGTGTAACAAAAGGCATTTCCTTAGTTTCTTCTTGGTAAAACTGCGTGGCAAGTAAGGCATAAAAATCTTTAGGTAGTATGTACGCAGAATACTTAAGCCCACCTGCAAGCGCACGCGGCAACACTACCTCTAAGATAAAATCATTAATTCCATCAAAACTACCTTCTAATGTTGAAGTATCTGCAATAGACTTATATCTAAAAGCATCATATTTCTCTACAAAATCCAAAGTATAAAGCCAAATCGCTTTGAGGGCTTCATCAGTCAAATAACCAATCCACTTGTGCATAAGTAATTCTTTGTCAGGATAAAACCGTAGCCAATAAACTATTTCGCCACTCTCCTCTGAGATTACTTCGTAGCCGTTTGTCTGTTCTATGAATAATAGCTTTTCTTCCATTTAGTAAATACCTTGATTCTCTGATAATTTTTGTGATAGTGTGAGTTCCCACAATTGCATTGCGCCCGTAAAACGGTGGACTAAATAAAATTAACTCATTGATTATGTTTGCATAATACAACCTTTGAAGGGTGTGAGCCTTCTATAACGTAGGTTTTTTGTCATAAGTAAGTAATCTAACTTTTCTAAACGTTCTTTGTATTAAAGTCCTATTGGGACGATATATTTGTAGAAAACGTAATTTTAACACAGCCTGTAAGTCCCATAGGGAATTCCATTCTGGGACGTAACTATTTCATTAACAAATATTTGTATCGTCCCTATGGG
>JALOMS010000411.1 GCA_025455345.1 Thermoflexibacter sp.
TGCACTGCGCCAGTTGCACTGCGCCAGTTGCACTGCGCCAGTTGCACTGCGCCCCCACAGAAAAAGGGAGCTAAAATACAGATTTACAGCAAGTCTTTCCTCTGTGGGGACGCAATGCAATTGAAAGATTTAGATAGGGGTAAAAAGTACGATTTAATTTGCTCATGTACTTACCCCTATTTTAGCTATTTTCATCAAAAATTAGAAAAAAGATATGCAAACCATACCACCCTTGCCTCAAATCCATCTTGCAATTGCGGAAAAGAACCTCCGCATTCCTATCAATGACAGGCTACACCTCGAAATGGTCTATGTAGAAGGCGGAACTTTTGAAATGGGCTACAAAGTAGGCAGAGATGGGGAAGTTATAAACGTCAATAATGCAAAACCAATATATGTTGCTACCTTAGATAGCTTTTATATCGGCAAATTTATCATTACACAGGAGCAGTACCAAGCAGTAATGGGCAAGGACAGCGATAGTTCTTGGAAGGGGGATAAATTGCCTACGGACATGATTTCTTGGGAAGGCGCACTTGAATTTATCCAACAACTCAATGAAAAAACAGGCATCACCTTCCGCCTACCTACCGAAGCAGAGTGGGAATACGCCGCCAGAGGTGGCAATACCCCCTCCCAGCAGGGGAGGGGGCAAGGGGGTGGGGCGTATATGTATTCAGGAAGCAACTCCATAGACGAAGTAGCTTGGTACGGCGAAAACTCAGGCAACAAAACCCATGAAGTAGGGCTAAAAATGCCCAATCAATTAGGAATTTACGACCTTACAGGCAATGTATGGGAATGGTGCGGGGACTGTTATGAACCTGATTTTTATGAGAAAATAGGAAAATTAATGAACCCAATAGATAAAAACAAGATAGAACGTTATGTGCTTAGAGGTGGTGCTTATGACTGCTCTGCAGAAAATTGCCATATCGCACTTCGTGAGTATTTTTACATAGACTGGTACGCCTGCTACGGTTTCCGAGTGTGTATCTAAGTGCTTTTGCCCTTGTCCGAGTTTTTGCACTTGTCAGGCACCTCAAAGGTGTCAGACAATTCCTAATTTTTTGAGAATGAAAATAGTAGGAATTTGATATTTTCTTTATTTTTGGGGAAACTTGTTTTATACAATCAATACACTATGGATTCACTGCGCCAAGAACTTTTAGATTTAGTTAATGAAATTGAGATAGCTACCCTATTTGAAAGATTCAAGAAACTAAGAATTGTCGACCCTGCCGCTTCCAATCTACGTGCGGAATTTGTGCATGGTAATTATAAACATGATTTTTATCAGCGTGTAAAACTTTTCATTGACCACAAATTTGATGAATTAGAGGAAAAAGAAAAAGAATCTTTCAGCAAAGCAGAGAGCATAGAAGCACTCCAAAAGCACATAGAGGAATACCAAATCTATCAAGGGCAAACTATCGCCAAAGCAAAGCAAAAGTTAGAAAACTTGCTTTACCAAGAAAGACTGCAAAGTAGCTGGAAAAATGCCCAAGAAGCAGACCAAATCCCTATTTATCAAGACTTTATTACTGAATTTCCGAAAGAAAAAGAACTGATAAGCATAGCCCAGCAGAGAATCGCCCAATTGGAAGAAGAAGTAAATTGGAAAGATAAAACCAATAAAATCAGTGAGATACTTGATAGCTACTTGCAAGAATATCCAAAAGGAATTTACCTCAATAGCATAAAATCTATAACAAAGATTATAAAAGCCCCTCCTCCGCTTCTGGTCATTCCACTTAGTAGTCATGTATATTTAGAAATGATATACGTAGAAGGCGGCACTTTCGAGATGGGCTACAAAGAAGGCAGAGATGGAGAATACAGCGAATATATGAAGCGTTCACAACCCTTACATTTCGTTACCTTAGACAGCTTTTACATAGGCAAGTTCACTGTTACCCAAGAGCAGTATCAGGTAATCATGGGTAAAAATCCAAGTCGTTTCAAAGGAGAAAAGCTACCCGTAGAGCAAGTTTCTTGGGAAGATACGCAAGATTTCATCAAAAAATTGAACGGAAAAACAGGAAAAAAATTTCGCCTCCCCACCGAAGCAGAGTGGGAATACGCTGCCAGGGGTGGTAATCAAAGTCAAGGGTTCATGTATGCAGGTAGCAATAACATAAACGAGGTAGCATGGTATAGTGGAAACTCTGGAAACGAAACCTATGAAGTAGGACTGAAGAAGCCTAATGAACTCGGCATTTATGACATGAGTGGTAACTTATGGGAGTGGTGTGAGGACTACTGGGACGAGAAATTTTATGAAAAAATAAAAGCCCTCTCCTCTGGGGAGGGTTTGGGCGACCGTCGCTACGGTGGGGCAAAAAATCCTGTGAATAAAAATAAAGCAGATTATTATGTCCTTCGGGGCGGTTCTTGGAATAATGACAGCAGCTATTGCCGTCTTGCTTACCGTAATAGGCTCAGCAATGGTAGGAGCTACATCTACGGTTTTCGTGTTTGCCTTTGAATACTTGCAAATGCCAGAATTGCTACAAGGGATTGTAGCGAGCGTGCCACTGCAAATACAAAATGTAGTCCTGCGTATGTCCATTGTGGCATTCCAAAAATAAAACCTACCTTGTGCTGTGAGTAGGTGCTACCCAGTAGTGCAATATCGAAAGTGGTGCAAGGTTTTCCGTTAGTCAAGATTTGATTGACATTCAAGAATAAACCGTTCTTTGGAAAACGACTCACAGGGTCTTTGACCACTGTTAGCGTTTTCCTATATGTATGATGTATGTCTTCCGTGCAGACACGGACAACGGCAGGGAACAACCTGACCGTATTAGATTTATATTTGTCAGACACCTTCAAGGTGTTAGACAATTCTTTTCCCAAAGGAAGAAGCAAATGGTCAAAAAGTTTGATTCTTCTTTCGTTTTTTATTAACTTTGGTGTACTAAAATTATCAAGTTACTTCTCATCATTCATCAATTAAAAACTATGCGTATCTCATTCATTTTTCTTTTCATCAATATATTTTTAGTGCCAGCATGGGCGCAAGAAGACAAAGAGGGCAGTCAAGACCATCTTCTTTTCTCGCGAATGAATAACTTTTATATTTATGAATATAACACACAAAGCCACGAGATTTATAGCTTTTATACCAATAATGGCTCGGTGGAAGTCGGTGGCAAATATACCTATATAGGATATTGGGCTAATAAGCAGATAGAAGCGAATCCTCCTTCTAATGCAACCATCATCAAAAACTATATCAATGCCGCAAAGAAGATAGGAGGCGAGGTGCTATACGAGTCCAGCTCGCAAGCAATTGTCAAGATAAAGAAAAATAACATGGAGATATGGGCTGATATTCAAGCAAATAGTATAAGCCATCGCATAAAAATAGTTGAAAAGGAGGCAATGAAACAAGAAGTAATCGCCAATGCGGAGTGGATGAAAGGTGGATTAGAAGAAGAGGGGAGAGTAGTTTTATATGGTATTCTTTTTGATTTTGGCAAATCTGTTGTCAGACCAGAATCCAATCAAGTCATTGGTGAAATTGCTAAATTATTGAAAAATAACCCTTTACTTACTATATTTGTGGTAGGACATACTGACAATGTGGGAGACCATGCTTCCAACTTAAAACTCTCTAATGATAGAGCCGTCTCCGTAGTCAATGTACTCACCAGCCAGCACGGGATTCCTGCAAAGCAAGTCATTCCGTTTGGTGCAGGGCAGACCTGTCCAGTCGCCAATAATAATACTGAGGAAGGAAGGCAAAAAAATCGCAGAGTAGAGTTGGTAAAGAAATGAAGTTAGATTTTTAGATTTGTATTTGTCAGACACCTTGAAGGTGTCTGACAAATTTTTCTCAAAGAAAGAAGCAAACGGTCAAAAAGTTTGATTCTTCTTTCGTTTTTTATTAACTTTGATAAAAAATAGAAAATAAGATATGCAAACAATTCCTGTTACCAAGTTTACCAACCTGCAAATGGAAATTTTAAAATTATTTGCAGTGAGCTTGTCAGAAGATGATTTACAAGTAATTAAAACTTTGATTATCACCTATTTATCACAGAGAGCAATTCACTTAGCAACCCAAGAATGGGAAAAAAGAGATTTGGACGAAGATGAACTATTGAATATGCACTTGCGAACTCCTTATCAGGTATGAAAGTAGTAGTGGATACGAACATTATGCTTGTTTCAGTAGCTGAAACTTCTAAGTATCATGTTACTTTTCAGGCACTTTTGCAAGGGAAATATACCTTATGCGTTACCAATGAAATATTAAATGAATATGAAGAAATTATAGGGAGATTTTTGGGAGAACAAGTAGCAACTTCTGTTATCGAATTACTTTTGAAACTCCCCAATGTAGAGCTAATTACACCTCACTATCACTTAGAGATAATCCAAACAGACCCAGATGATAATAAATTTGTAGATTGTGCCTTTGCCGCCAATGCCAACTTCATTACGACTAACGATAAGCACTTCAACATACTTAAATTATTGCCCTTTCCGCAGTTCAATGTGATTAGTTTACAAGAGTTTATCAAGATTTTGAATTTGTAAAAACTCTGTTAATCCGAATTTATAATTTTGACTAATGGGCTATCTTAGTCATCGAGAATAGTATAGGTTTTTTATGCCATGTAATACAAATATAGCATCAAACTCAAATGTAACTCTTTCATTAACTGCTTCTTGCGAAACTGGTCTTGCTCAGAGGCGAGTTGGAGAAGGCGGTCAGTAGGGAACTGACTCATCATGCTTTGTGTATGTTCTATCACCTTCATCAATTCATTAATTTCTCGAATAATGAGTTCTGGTTTTCTGGGAGTGATTGGGGAGAGTGTTTCCATTGTGTTAAATTTTAATTTTCATTTCAACAAATCCTTTGGGATTGTCTTCTCTATCATAACCAATCAAATTTACTAAGTCTATGTCTTGGGGATTTAATTTATTACTCACGAAACTACCATCAATCCATTGTATAAAGCTCATTTTCAATATATTACGCAAATCAAGTTGATAGTTAATTA
>JALOMS010000412.1 GCA_025455345.1 Thermoflexibacter sp.
CTGCCAAGCATTGGTAAAAAAAGCATTTTTGGACAAGGAACTCAATGAGATATTAACTCTTTCTTCTGCAAATTCTATCAATATTTCTCGCCTCATTCCTCAGTCATTCTATTATTTTGAAGCGTATAAGCAACTGAAAAACAAACTAAAACCTAATATTTTTGTCGTTCCAAGTGGTAATTTTGGGAATCTCACAGCAGGTTTATTGGCTAAAAGAATGGGCTTACCAATTACCCATTTTGTCGCGGCGACGAATGCAAATGACATCGTTCCCGCTTATTTGCAGTCGGGCAATTATCATCCTCGTCCCTCAATACAGACTATATCTAATGCTATGGATGTAGGCAATCCAAGTAATTTTGTGAGAATGTTGGATTTGTTTGGAGATGTACAAGCAATGAGCAAGGAGATAAGTGGGTATGCTTTTGATGATGAACAAACTCGCCAAGCAATGCGAGAAGTCAAAGAGAAATACAACTATGTGATTGACCCTCACGGCGCAGTGGGCTATTTGGCTCTAAAAACTTATAGGAATACTTTTGGCAAAGACATCAATGGCATTGTATTAGAAACAGCACACCCCGTCAAATTCGCAGAAGTGGTCAATCCTCAAATCGGCGCAGAAGTAGCTATTCCTGAACGCATGAAATACTTATTGGAAAAAGAAAAAACGAGTATTCCTCTAAGTAAGGACTTTGATGATTTTAAGTCATTTTTAAAAAACAAAGTTTAAAACCCAGCACAATGTTATGGATTCGTCAGCCTATCTTCAGCCTAATTTTTTTGCAGTATATTAGTTGCTGATTTAAAACTGTACCCCAATTACCAAAATATCATCAGTTTGTTCTGCATAGCCTTTCCACTGTATCAAATTATCGTGGAGGACTTCTTTTTGCTCTGACATAGGTAAGTTGCTGATAGAGAGCAATAAGTTTCTAAACTTTCCAGCCATGTACTTCTGCCCTTTTTGGCTAAATTGGTCTTTAAAACCATCGGAAAAAATATAAAATTTGTCATCTGGGAGTACATCTATGGTGTGTTGTTCAAAAGTTTTTTCCGTATGAAATTGGGTACTGCCTATCGGAAATTTAGAGCCTTTTATCTGGAAAATTTCTTGATTCCGCACATAATATATAGGGTTTTTTGCTCCTGAAAATTGTAATTTGTGATTTTCCTCATTATAGGTAACAATCGCCATGTCCATACCATCATTTACCTGTTCCTTACCTGCTTTTTTGGTATTAATCACCTGCCTATCTAATTCCAATAAAATGTCAGCAGGATTCGTAATAAGGTCTTCATTCACGATTTGATTCAGTAAACTATTGCCCATCACTGTCATAAATGCGCCAGGTACGCCATGACCTGTACAATCAGCCGCAACCAAAATCTTTAATTTCTCTTTTTTAGAAAACCAATAAAAATCACCAGATACCACATCTTTGGGCAGATAGAGGATAAAAGCGTCTTTGAATTGTTGAATAATAGATGATGGCTCATCAAGTACCGCCATTTGGATTCGGCTGGCATAACGAATGCTTGATAATAACTGCTTATTAGAATGATATAATTCATCATTAATGGCTTTTACCTCCTCGTTTATTTGGAGAACTGCCTCATTTGCTTCTTTAAGCTCAATAGTGCGCTCATCTACCAAACTTTCCAGATTTTTGTTGATATACGTTAGCTCATTGGTCAGGTCTTCGGTTTTTTTGAAAAGTCCCGTGAATTTGAATGCTAACACAAAAGACTGCATTAAAGAAAAGGTAAATAAGCCCCAATGTATCAAATACAAATGAGAGCTAATTATCTGTAAATCAATGAATATATCATGCACAAAAGTAAAAGCCACCAAGAGAAAACCTACCACAAATGCAGTTGCTCCTTCCTTGCCCTGCAAAGCAAAAATGAATAATTTGAAAGTATTATGGAAAATAAAGAAGGCACTTGTCAGAATGATAATAAAAATGATATTGCCATAGAAAGTAACCTTTGTAAAAATAATAATCACAAAAACAATAAGCCCTAATAGCCAATAAGTCTGCATAAATCGCTTGGGCAAGAGGTTAGGATAAAGGCTATACAAGAAAGTAACAAAAATAACACTACCTCCACTCACGCAGACATGAATGATTTTCATTACCAATTCGTAATGAATGTTAGGAAAGAGGATAGAGAAAAAAACCTCACCAGCGAATAGGTTTTTCAAGCCAATCATTAGGCACAAGACCGCAAAATAAAGAGGGGAAATATTGCGTCGCCGTAAAAAGAAAAGCACAAAATGATACAGTGCCATTACCCAAAGCCCCCCTGTTGTAAATAAGTCAAAAGCTAACTGCTTCTTTTGTAGTACATTAATTTCTTCAACTGTACCTACATTCAGGCTTGCCCAAACACCTCCTCTGGTATAAGAAAAATTAGCAACTTGTAAAATAAGTTGCACTTCTGGTTTTGCCAAATCGCAATAGGCAATCTTACTCTCACATGCAGAAATTGTATTTTCTTGATTTGTGCCGACCTTTCCCATCTGAGCCACCAAAACCCCATCAGCATACAAGCTATAAGAGGAGTGGAGGAAAGGTATCTTAATGGCAACTTTTTTTAAATTTTCAGGAAATTTAACCCTCAAAACATAAGTACCATATTCGTATGGAGAGAGTTTTTTGCCTTTGTAGATTGCATTGTTCCATTCGTTTGGCAAAGAAACAAATTGATACTTTGTTGTATCTTGTGGAATATATTGATTATGAATTAGTTGTTGATAAAAAAATTGCCATTCTCCATCTAATTTGAGAGTTTGCTCTTTATCGAAGTTTACATTAGAAAAGTCCAAATATCCCTTTTTTGCTTTTATCTCGCTTTCTGTTTCTAAATGTGTAACTACCCATCCGAGAAAAGTAACTCCTAAGATGAAGAAAATAAGAATAACAGCAATGTTTTTGTACTTACTCATTCACAGTAAATAAAATTTCATTTCCTAAATAGGCGCGTTTGAGCCATGGCAAATTCACTTTTGATGAAAAATCAGCAGGGTCATAGTAATTATCAGGGTGCATTGTAGGCAACAAGCCCAATACCATGAAGGTTTCGCTGATTAATTCACTACAAAAATAGGTTTTTGCGGCAGGGTCTGCGCCTATATTGAGTAGTCGTCCTTTGACCCAGTCAGCAATGAGAGCCAAGTTTGTAGGGAATGTATCATCATGTACCGTAGCAATATAATCTTTAAGTATTTCCAAATCGCTTGCTTCAAAATTATAATAAAAATGCCTCACTGCAAATGCTCCATCATGTTTCATAGCAATATTCTCCAAAAGTCGTGCCTTCATATCTACCAAAGTAGGTCCTGCTTTGGGTTTGTGTATAGTTTCATCTACAACCTCTATCATAGGTGTAGATTCCCACAACAAAATAGGGTGAGCGGGGTCATCTATACCTAAATCTTTGGATAGTACAACGATAGAAACATGCGACCAAGTACTTCCTGTAAGTAGTTGGATAGTTTGGCTTACTTCATCTAAGCCATGCTGTAATACAATATCTCCTGTACGCAAGGAAGGAGCTAATTGGTCATAAGTCAAAGTTGTTATTTTCATGAGTATTAGTTATTTGAATATTTTAATCTTGACAATTACTTGGGTTGGGATTGTTTTTCCAATTTGCCCTTGATAAAGACCATAAAAAATCCAAAGGCATGTATTTTTTCCCATCAGGCAGTTGGAAAAGTTTTGGGTCTGGCACACCTACATAGCCTCGCCCCCCAAATCCTGCGGCACGCATAGGCGAGCCTTGCGGGAGGAAATCAATGCGATTAGCATCTTTGAACTTTTCCGTAGGTGCAATAGAGGACAAAGAATGACAAGTAATACAAGAGGAAGATGGCTGAAAACCTCTCTCTATCTGCGAGTTAGCGAGTAGCGTAGGTAATCCATTTTCATCAAGGTAATCTATTTGTGTGCCTCTTAGTCGGAAATATTGCCACTTTGTTCCTTCCAATTTCAAGCCCATAGGAATACTCCCACAATCATACGGAGGGTTGCTACACGCAAATCTGTCTTTGGAAGGCAAAAGCCACCCATCATCGCCTGCGTGCGTTTGTCCTTTGCTATCTATATGCTCAAAAGTTGCCCACAAATAATTAGGTAAGACTTTGGAAATGACATGCATAGAAACCAATCCATACAAAACAGGTTTTATATTTCCATCTGATTGTTCTTCGCTCACATATTCCCAATGATAGCGCGCTTTTTGCTCTTTGGTATCAGGAATTTGTCGCCACTTTACTTTAATTTCTATGGAATATTTTGGGAAATTAACAGGTTCATTCTTTTGATATTTAACCAATTGACCATCAATATTATAAAGTTCGTTAGCTACGATATAGTCAAAAGTTGCCTTATTCATTTTTACTTCTTCTAATCCAAAAGTAGGGTCTTTGGAAATATCTACCAAGCGCGATTTGATAGAAAAACGAGCAAAATCCTTCTCCGCACTTCTTTGTTTGGTAGCAACAACTGTAGTGTCCCATGGAGAGGGCGCAGAGCCATCACACGGATAAACTTGCAAGGCATCTTTCCAAGTTTGCCAAACTACCGTACCCTCGTCTCCAATATTTTTGGTAGTATCTGCCTTTTTTTGTTCTACAGAAGCCGTCCAATTCAGTGCCACAAAGAGTAACCATGCAAACTTATCAGGATTAGTCCTTGCCAATACACTGTCATCAGGAATCTCCCATAGTGGGCTGGGAGGAAGAGTTGAAGTTGCAAAAACAGCTTCGGGCAATTTTCTTTGATTGCTTACGTCATTTTGACAGGGAAAAAAGATGATTATTAAAAATAAAGAAGTCGAAGAATAAAAGAAAAATCTTTTTAAAATATTCATACGATTTGGAAAGTAAAAGTAAAATAAAAATGACAAGCCTAAGTAAGTATCTCGTCAAATGTATTTATTTTATTTTTAAAAAACAGTAGAAAATTTGATAAATTACTATTTTAATCGGGCAAGGCTTAGTAAAAACAATTGAGAGATGGACGGGACGATTTTCAAGGCATAAGATAGAGAAGAACATATAATTCAGGGTATGTGACAGGTGATAATCGCCTTATAGAAGCGAAATAAAAGATAATTGGTTTTTGCTTAATAAAATAAGATTTTGTATCTTTGTTCAAAACAAAATGATTATGAATACATTAGAATTTTCTACAAAGATAGAGCATGGTCTAATTCGCCTTCCTTTTCCAGAAGAGGAACTCGATAATATATGTACGAGTAATCATTGTATCAGAAACATTGGAAAACTATCAATATTCATGCAAGGATTATTTGAACTCAAAGTAAATTGTTATAATTTAAGACTACTCAAGCAGTTTTTAGAAACACTCAAAGTAACTAAAATGTACTTTTTACAATCTGTACAGTAATATTGTTTTTTGTATAAAAATTGTTATCTTTGCACTTGTTTTATCTAATAAATATTTACAGTAAAATTCTTTTTAAAAGCTAATCGTTGCTTATTTATGAAAGTCTTACAAAATTTTTTGGAAGAAAGAGCTTTTGGAGTATGCTCTAAAGTAGGAGAAAGATTACACATCTCAAGTGGAGTAATTAGAATGTATTTTATCTATACATCTTTTCTGACTTTTGGCTCTCCTATTATTATTTACTTGATTTTGGCATTTTGGCTCAATATCCGCAAGTACCTCCGTCGTCAGAGTGATTTGGCAAAGGACTTTTAAAATATTTGTCTTGAGATATTATTTACCTCCTAAAGGTAAACCATACTCTTTGATTAGAGGGGAAAGAAGTTTCTTTATAAAGTCTTAAACGATTTTCAGTAATTTCATCTATTTTCCAACGCTCCGCAGGCAATCCTAAAGCCTCGTAAGCACCTCTGGAAATATAAATCACCGTATAATTAGAATCAAACTCCCAAATACCACCATACGGAAAGCTGGGTCCCCAACCTGTAACAAAATCAAAACGACTTAAAAATAAACCCCGTCCAATACTCAAATCCAAAGACGGGTCTATGACTTTGTACCTGAAATCTTCATAAAAAGTAAATTTTGCTTCTACAATTGCTTCATTGCGACTGGGCAGGTTGCTCAACGTATCCCAACGACGAGTAGCAGAGTTTTCCTGTAATACAAGTATCCTTTCCATTGTCCAAGTGCCAACTAATCTTGCTTTTAAGTCCTTGACCAATGAGTCCTCCGCAGGCGTACAAGCGGTCATAATTACCATTAATAGAACAAAAATGAAATATATATTTCTGTTTGACATAAACCATGCAACATTTTGAGAAGCTAAATTAAGCACAAAATTTTTACAAAATTGATGAAATTAAGTCTATTTTTCCTATTTACCTTTTGCAAAATCTGTAATTAATAGCTAATACCAGCTTTTTAACAAGAAT
>JALOMS010000413.1 GCA_025455345.1 Thermoflexibacter sp.
ACTTTTAGAGGGAGCAGATTTGGCAGGTTTTAATATCATTCGCTTTGATGTGCCTTTGTTGGTGGAGGAGTTTTTGAGAGCTGGAGTAGAATTTGACATCAGTAAACGCAAATTTATTGATGCCCAACGTATTTATCACTTGATGGAACCGCGTAATCTGTCCGCCGCTTACAAGTTTTATTGTGGGAAGGACTTAGAAGATGCCCACAGCGCAGATGCAGATACCATGGCTACCTTTGAGGTATTGGACGCACAAGTAGCTCTTTATGAAAAAACAACGCTGAAAGATAAGAGTGGAAATGATTACTATCCTATCCAAAATAACATGAAGATATTGCATGACTTGACCGCTTCGTCTATTGTAGATTTTGCTGGCAGAATGATTTATAATGATAAGGGCATCGTTGTTTTCAACTTTGGTAAGTACAAAGACCAAGCAGTCTTAGATGTATTAAAAAAAGACCCTTCATACTATGATTGGATGATGAAAGGAGATTTCCCTCTGAATACCAAACAAAAATTAACAGAAATAAAATTAAGTCAGTTTAATCAAAAATAATAGAAGAGATGTTGGAAAGTTTGGATGAAATAGACAAGACTATTTTCCTATTTCTCAATGGCTTACATCAAGATTGGCTTGACCCTATCATGCAGTTTATTACAGGTACGGTTTCTTGGATACCTTTTTATATCCTTATTTTAGCTTTTTTATTTTGGAAGTTTAAGAAATACGCACTTGTCATTCTAATAGCCATTGCTTTGACCATTACAGCCGCAGACCAACTTACCTCTTCTTTGATGAAACCGACTTTCCAAAGACTCCGACCGTGTTATGATGAGCAGATTCGTCTTCAGGTTTATAATTATGTGGGTTGTGGTGGACAATTCGGTTTTGCTTCTTCTCATGCCGCCAATACTTTTGCCTTGGCAATGATGCTATGGATAGTATGTAGGGGCATGAGCGAGAGAAGAAAAATCGCTTACCTCATGTTTTCATGGGCAGGTCTGGTCGCGTATAGTCGGATTTATGTAGGAGTGCATTATTTGGGAGATGTATTAGTGGGGGGAATAATAGGTATTATCTTGGCATCTGTGATTAGTTTTTTGTTCAAACAAATGAATATCAAGCCTTTTGCTGTTTAAAAATTCTAAATTAAGTCATTGCTTATGATAAAATATTACATCTCATACCAATATCCCAATAGGCATTTTATAGATTTTGAATTGCATATAGATGATATACAAAGTGCTGAAATAGAAGTCCAACTTCCTACATGGCGCGCTGGTCGTTACCAACTACAATACTACGCCAAAAATATCCAACAATTTGAAATCTATGATATTCATGGACAAGGTGTTAATTTTCAAAAAATAAGCAAAGACCGTTGGAGAGTTTTTACTCACCAAAACCAATCAATAATTATCAAATACAATTATTATGCACAGCAATTAGACGGTGGTGGGAGTTGGTTAGATGAAGAATTATTTTACTTGAATTTTGTAAATTGCTTGATGTATGTAGAAGATAGAATTACAGAAAAATATAGTATAAGTATTTCTTTACCAAGTGCTTACAGACTTGTATGTGGTTTGGACATGGAGATAGAGGAAGTAGAAGAACATAGCCAAATAGTAAAGCTAAAAGCGGATAATTTTTATCAAGCGGTAGATGCGCCCTTCTTAGCCGCAAAACACTTACAACACCAAAGCTATCAAGTAAATGATTGTGAAAGTAATTTTAATATTTGGTTTTATGGGAATTGTGAGCCTAATTGGGATAGATTAATACCTGATTTTAAGGCTTTTACTCAAAAACAAGTTGATATTTTTAAAGGCTTTCCAGAAAATCAATATCATTTTATTTTTATCATTACGCCTTTTAGATTTTATCATGGAGTAGAACATTTTAACTCTACGGTCATTGTTCTGGGCGAAGAAGAAATGTTCAAACAAGCCTATTTTTACAATGATATTGTAGGAATTGCTTCTCATGAATTATTCCATGCTTGGAATGTTGTGAAAATCAGACCCAAAGAATTGCTTCCATACGACTTTACCCAAGAAAATTATTTTAAAACGGGATTTATTATTGAGGGGATTACTACCTTTTATGGGGATTGGTTACTGGCGAGAAGTGGAGTTTGGATACAAGAGCAGTATTTTGTAGAATTGAACGCATTGCTGAAAAGGCATTTTCTTAATTTTGGACGTTTGAATATGTCCGTCTTTGATTCTTCTTTTGACCTGTGGTTAGATGGATATGCCGCAGGTATTCCTAATCGCAAAAGTTCTATTTATGTAGAAGGAGCGGTACTTTGTCTAATCTTGGATTTGGAAATCAGAGCTTGTACTGATAATCAAAAATCTATGGACGACGTAATGCTACTGATGTGGGAAAGGTTTGGGAAAGAACAAGTTGGCTACGGCATAGAAGACTACTACAAGATAGTGAATGAGGTAGCAGGCAAAGATATGAAAGAGTATTTTGATGTGTGTGTGTTTGGAAAAATAGACCTCGCCTCTCGTATAAATCAAGCCTTGCATTTTATTGGTTGTGAATTAGTTAAATCTTACTCTGAGCAATCAAATGAACAATTATTTGGTTTTACTATTGTTGTGAAAAATGGCGAGGCAAGTGTAGAACTCATCGAGCCTAATTCTCCTGCGGATAAGGTGCTATCTTTAAGAGATGTTATTTTAGAAATTGATAATGAGTTGCTTGTGATTGAAGACAATCATAGATTTAATGAGTTATTAGAGGAGAAAACGATGGTTAATTTGAAAATTAGACGCATGGGTAAAGTGAAAGAAATAAGGTTAGAGGCTGATGAGAGGCATTATTTGCCTATTTATGAGATTCAAATATTGCCAGATAGGACTAAAGAACAAGAAGAAAGATTTAATAAATGGATAGAATATAGTTTTTAGGGAATTTTACATTGATAAGTTTAGCCATAAAATGTTATGTTAGTCCGAATTTATATTCGCAACGGTGAACTGCTCGGACTTGCTTAAAGTTGGATTTATAGACTCGTACTATGAATTGTTATATGCCGTTAGGTATATCATATTGGTAGAAAAAAGTTTGATAAATGCCACGCATGGATTTTTTGAAAGTGCCTCACCCCAACCCCTCTCCAAGGGAGAGGGACAAACTGCTGAAAGTAGGGCTACAAATCCTCTTTTGCGCTCAGGGTTAATGTTGGCAGGAGCGGCGTATAGTTTGAACAATCCACGAACTTTGACCGTAGAGGAGATACTTTCAGGCAAGGAGCGCATAGAGGACGGTGTTTTGACGGCGTATGAGGCAATGAATCTGAATTTGGATAATACAGAATTGGTTGTACTTTCCGCTTGTGAAACTGGACTTTGTGATGGTAGGAGAGTAGGTAAGCGCAGTTGTAGTTTATTGAAAATAGTACATGGGTCTCAATCGGAATACCGAAACAGAAACATGTACTACTTAATTTATTGCATCTCTACTGCTAATACTTTTTGTAGGCAGTCAGCCAGTTGTGTATTAAAAAAATCAACTTCTTTTTTGCCTATATTGAGCGCGGGCAATAAACGAATCGTATATTTGTCCGCAGATGAACCTGTAAAGATTTGATAATCTGCGACTAAGCTGTTTCTTACTTCTTTACATACTATTTCTAAAGCTATACCAATCATTAGCCCTGTGCCTCTGACCTCTCTTACTCCTTCTATCTTTTTCAATTCTTCTATCCAATATGTTCCTATTTCGCCTGCATATCGTACTAAGTCTTCAGATTCTATGACTTCTAAGACTGCCATACCTGCCGCACATGCCAAATGATTTCCACCGAAAGTAGTTCCTAACATTCCATAAGTTGATTTGAACTTAGGATTTATCAATACCCCCCCAATAGGAAATCCATTGCCCATACCTTTGGCAGTAGTAATCAAATCAGCTTGAATACCAGCGTGTTGGTGTGCAAAAAACCTCCCTGTACGCCCATATCCAGACTGAACCTCATCAGCAATAAGCACCGTATCATATTGGGTACATAGTCTTCTTGCAGTTTGCCAAAATTCTATGGAAGGGGTGAAGATTCCACCGACTCCTTGGATACCTTCAGCTATGACAGCACATATTTCGCCTGTGGCTAAGTGTTGTTCTAAAGCCTCAATGTCATCAAAAGGAATAAAGATAACATGATTGGTTTCATTAATAGGAGCAACGATTTTTGGATTGTCAGTAATCACTACTGCACCTTCTGTTCTGCCATGGAAAGCACCTCTGAGCGCAATCACTTTTTTCCGTTTATTATAGAAAGAAGCTAATTTTAAGGCATTTTCATTAGACTCTGCTCCCGAATTAGTCAAAAAAAGCTCATAATCGGGATAACCTGATAGTTTACCCAATTTATTAGCTAATTCTTGTTGGATAGGAATCTGAATCGAATTTGAGTAAAAAGCGATTGTTTGGAGTTGTTTGGTGATTTTGCTCACATAATGAGGGTGTGTATGTCCAATAGAAATTACGGCATGCCCACCATAAAGGTCTAAATATCGTATATTATTCTTATCCCATACATAAGAGCCTTGTGCTTTTACTAACTCAATATCAAAGAGTTCATAGACATTAAAAAGTTTCATTAGTTTGGTCTTGAGGTTTAAAGTTTCGGTTTTGTTTTCCTTTAAAATCCACTTTCTAACAATAGATAATAATGATAAGTTTCAAAGAGAGAATGTGTATTTTAAAAATTGTTTGGGCGATGGAAGGCAAATGGCAAGCCAATAGAGTATGGGATAAGATACTGACCAATGAGAAATAAGAGCGAGCAGACAAAATGACAAAGCAGACTTCTGCCTGTTTTGCTTTTTTGTGAGCAATAATACCTTTGCAGATAGCTAAAACATAGACCACAATAATAACAACGTTTATCTATAATACCTCATCATATCTCTTGCCCAAGAAGGTTGCATGATTTCAGTAAGTGCGGGAAGCATCTCCCTAATCACAGGTTT
>JALOMS010000414.1 GCA_025455345.1 Thermoflexibacter sp.
ATTAAATTGAATTCCTATTTTTTTCATTTGTATTTATTGTAAAAACTATACTCAAAATTTGTAGAATCTCATTAGTCAAAAGAGATTTAACCAACTTTGGAACACGATGGAAATGAAAATATTACAATTTTCTTATTTTAATATTTCTCCATTTTACTTTAATACCACCCCCACTATGTATTTGTAAGGCAATGATGCCTTCTCTTGCTCCTATTTTTTCATCATTTAGGCTTATCATTTTTTTACCATTGAGCCAAGTCGTTACTTGATTACCTACTACCTTGATTCTCATGGTATTCCACTGTCCCATTTTTAAGGCTCTGTCTTTTTTCAATTCTGGTTTGATAAGCCACCCTCGCCCATAAGATTCATAAATACCACCCGTAAAATTGTTAGGTGGAGCTACTTCTGCCTGCCAACCTGTAATTTTTGTTCCTTCTATACTTGAATGAAAAAAAACGCCACTGTTCCCATTGGCTTCTTGCTTGAAATCTACGGTGAGTTCAAAATCCTTGAAGGATTCTTCTGTTCCTAAATAACCATATTCCTTGTCAGCACCACTCTCACAGACCAATTCTTGGTTTTCTACATACCATTTTTCACTTCCATAGATTTTCCACCCGCTCAAGTCCTGATGATTAAACAGACTTACCCACTTGCCTTTGCTTGTATCTTGGGCAAGAAGGGATTGGGAATAAGTAAATAAAATAAAAGCAAAAAAAAGTATTGTAGTTCTCATAATTGATTTAGTTAAAATGTAATGATGAATGATTACTTGGACTCAAGCAGTAAAACCTACTCATTTTGAATAGATTTTAGCTTTAAAATATAAATTTAGTAATTATCCCTTAAATTAGAAAAATTTTTTAAGTATTCAGTAATTATAGTCAAAATGGGAAATAATAGGTCTTTTTACTGACATCATATTCCATTTGATTTGATAACCTCTAACTAAAAATGTTCAAAACTTTTCTATCTCTTCAGAATGTAACTTTTACAAAATCAAATCAACTGACTTTTAAGAATCTCAATTTCCAAATCCGACACGGCGAACAGTGGGCTATTTTAGGCGAAATCGGCTCTGGAAAATCCTCATTCTTAGAATGTTTGGCTGGTAAGCATTTTATCCAAGAAGGCTCTATCGATTACCACTTTGATAGAAAAGAAATTGCCTTAGTCAGTTTCCAAGAGCAAAGCAAGTTATTGGACTATAAGGAATTATACTATCAGCAACGTTATTATACCTCCCAATCCGAAGGTATTATTACAGCCAAAGAGTTTTTATATCAATCTCTTTTCCAACAAATAGATAGCAAACAATTAGAAAAAATAACCACTCTACTCGATTTGGCAGAAGTATTATCGTTGGAAATGATAAAACTTTCTAATGGACAAAAACGCAAGCTACTAATCGCCAAAGCATTATTAAAAAAGCCACAACTTTTACTGTTGGACAATCCCTACATAGGATTGGACGCGCCTACTCGCCAATTGATGAATGAAATTATCAATGACCTGATAAATAGTGGCTTACACATTGTACTGGTAACTCATAAAGATGACATTCCTTCCAAAATTACTCATTGGGCGTTGATGAAAGATTGTCAAATTTTGGTATTGCACTCCTTAGAAGAATACAGAGATAATAACCCAAGTGAGAGAGAAAAAAACTTTGAAACTCACTCTTTTTCAGATGTATATGATTTCAAATATGCTATAAAAATGAATAAGGTATGTATAAATTACGGGGCAAAAACTGTTTTAAAAAATATTTCTTGGGAGGTCAAGAAAGGAGAAAAATGGGCAGTAATGGGGAACAATGGTTCTGGCAAATCTACTTTACTTAGTTTAATTTACGCAGACCACCCTCAAAGTTATGCCAATGATATTTGGCTTTTTGACTATCCAAGAGGCTCTGGTGAAACTATTTGGGACATTAAGAAAATGATAGGTTTTGTATCTCCAGAGCTACATTTTTACTTACAACAATCTATGACAGCTTTTGAAATCATAGCAACGGGTTTTTTTGATGGCTTTGTAGTACATCGAGAACTTATGGAGAGAGAGGTAGATAGTATTTATAATTTCTTAGATTATTATCAAATAAATCACTTAGCCGATAAGGATTTTATGAGGCTTTCTACGGGTGAACAACGTATTGTTTTACTAATCAGGGCTTTAATAAAGAAGCCTGCCTTACTAATCATGGATGAGCCTTTTCAAAATTTGGATAAAAAATATATTGCGCTTTCCTTAAGACTCTTAGACCAATATCTTACAAAAGAAGATACACTGATATATGTAAGTCATTATAGGGAGGAAATCCCTCAATGTGTTACTCAGTTTTTATATTTATCTGAAAATTCCTTAAATCTTGGCTGAAATGTCTGCTATCCTACATTTTTAAAACTTACTTGTCAATAAAATTGTTAATTAGTTTATATGTTTTGAGATGTATTTTTAGCGCAAGACCTTCATAAATATAAGTGTATTGCTAATAAGAATAAAATTAAATGTTTTTGATTTATTATCAAGCACTTAATATTCTTAAAACGAAAGATAATACAGTCGTATCTTAACATATTGATGTACTTCATTATCCAAATTTCATAAAAATAAAAACAATGAAAAATAAAGCAAGTTATTTATTTGTCAATGTGTTGCTCTTGATTTCACTATTTGCGTGCAGTCAAGAAGGCAATACACAGTCGAAAAGTAAAAAAGCAAAAACATCTAATAATCAACTATTAACGAATACAGCAATGGATACAGCAACATTTGGTGCAGGTTGTTTTTGGTGCGTAGAAGCGATTTTCCAACGCGTAGAAGGTGTTCATAAAGTCGTTTCTGGCTATATGGGGGGTAATACCAAAAATCCAACTTACAAGGAAGTTTGTACAGGAACAACCAATCACGCAGAGGTTTGTCAGGTAATATATGACCCTACAAAAGTTTCTTTTGAAGAGCTATTAGAAATTTTTTGGAAAACACATGACCCTACTACACTCAATAGGCAAGGGGCAGATGTAGGCACACAATATCGTTCCGCAATTTTTTATCATAACGAAATACAAAAGCAATTAGCGGAAAAATACAAAAAAGCACTAATAGATGAGAAAGTTTTTGAAAGACCAATTGTTACTGAAATAGCTCCTGCTCAAGAGCTTTACATAGCAGAAGACTATCATCAAAACTATTTTAATGACAATCCTAATCAAGGTTATTGTGCGTTTGTCATTGCTCCTAAAGTAGAAAAATTTAGGAAAGTTTTCAAAGCAAAACTCAAGAAAAGCGAGTAGTTCATAAGATTTTCTTAAGTCTTAATTTTCTTAAATACTGATAATCATTAATTTAAACTTTTTAGTAAAAAATATTTAGTGCTAAAATTTTTTTATTTTCAATTTTTATTTTTTATCTTTGTATTAACAAAAAATAAAAACAACTTGCCTTCCTGCAAAGGAAAGAATGATGTTTCGTCATTCAGGTAGTCATCTTTTACATACATCACTACACGCTATCTTTATGATGTAGAACTCACTACTATTGTACATTTACAGTAAAAACGCCTTGCGTTTAAATATACAATAGTAGTGGTTCTACTGGAGTTGATAGGTATAGTCCATAGAAACTTCGAAGTTGTTTAATACAAGTGTTTACCATTCTTACAAATCTTGTATGTTTGTGGAGAATAAAATAGTATGTTCTCAAAGAGTATTCAAATAAAAAATTAATAAATAAATTTATTTCCAAAAATATTTAAAAATTTACTTGCGATTTCAATTTTTATTTTTTATCTTTGTATTAATAAAAAATAAAAACAACTTGCCTTCCTGCAAAGTAAAGAATGATGTTTCGTCATTCAGGTAGTCATCTTTTACATTCATCACTACACATTATCTTTATGATGTAAAACTAATTTCTACCACGCATTTACAGTAAAAACGCCTTGCGTTTAAATACGTGGTAGAAATTGTTTTACTGGAGTTGATAAGTATAGTCCATAGAAACTTCGAAGTTGTTTAAGCAAATCGCTACTATCCTAATCCAAAAGATAAAAGTCCTTTCTCCTTTGGGGAAAGGATTTAGGATAGGGGCAAACACACAAACCTTCTTAAAAACTATGAGTTTGACAAGACAACAGCTCTACGACCGAATCAGGGAAACCTCTAAGGATTCCTTCGTATTGGAAGAAATGAAACGCTTAGGCTTTTGGGAAAACTCTCCCCAACCTACTGTTCCTGAAATACTTATCAATAAAGAAGCTGAACTCCAAAAAGAACTAAACGAGCTGATAGAGAAACAGCGCAAGTACGAAAGTCGAGAGCAAATGCTCAAAGAAATGCGCGCCGCCAAGCTGAAAGCCTCCAAAGAAAAGCAAACTGAAACCAAACGCCGCAATGAAGAAAAGCTCAAACAAAAAGCAGAAGCATGGAAAGAAACCCAAGCTGAAAATATTGTTTACTTGGGTGAGGACGTTTCCAAAGGCTTGAATTTTACTACTCCTGACCGCGAAAAACTACAAAAATACAATCTTCCTTATTTTGAAAATGTCAAGGACTTGGCAGAAAAAATGGGCGTTTCTCTTGCCCAACTTCGCTTCCTTACTTTTCATAGGAAAGTAGCAAAAACTACGCACTACGCCCAATTTGCTATTCCCAAAAAGTCGGGAGGGACAAGGCAAATTTCTGCCCCAAAAAGGAAACTGAAAAAAGCGCAGAAGTGGCTCTTAGAGAATGTGTTATACAAAGTAGGAAATCACAATGCAGTGCATGGTTTTGTCCCAAAACGTTCTATCAAAACCAATGCAGAGCCACACCTCGCCAAGGCAGTCGTTATCAATCTGGATTTGAAGGACTTTTTTCCATCTATTCACTACAAAAGGGTGAAAGGTTTGTTCCTCAAATTGGGTTATTCTGAGCAACTTGCGATTATTTTTGCTCTGCTCTGCACCCAAGCAGAAGTAGAAAAAGTAAGCGTAGATGGGCAAATTTACTATGTACAGACAGGTCAGCGATTCCTGCCCCAAGGCTCGCCTGCAAGCCCTGCCATTACCACCCTCATCTGCCGCAAAATGGACTTGCGCTTGCAAGGTGTGGCAAAAAAGTTTGGCTTTACCTACACGCGCTACGCAGATGATTTGACTTTTTCCGCAGAAATAATTGATGAAAAAAATATTGCCGCTTTATTATTTTATACCAATAAAATCATTGAAAGTGAGCAATTTACTGTTCACTCTGAAAAAACGCATGTGATGAGAAAGGGCGCGCAGAAAAAGGTTACTGGCATAGTGGTCAATGAAAAACCCAACATCGACCGCAAGCGACTTCGCCAATTCAGGGCATTACTCCACCAAGTAGCACAAACAGGCTGGGCGGGCAAAAAGTGGGGTAATTCAGACAATATCGTAAACAGCGTAGTCGGTTACGCCAACTTTGTGGCAATGGTCAATCCCGAAAAAGGCAAAGCGTTCCAAGAAGAAATCAAGGCATTACTGGCAAAATTTCTGTATCAAAAACAAAGTGCAGAAAGTGTTATTTCGCAGGTGGAAACACACGAAAAAGGGGCTGAAAAACCCATGCCTGACAAGAAAGAAGAGAAATCAGGGAATGATTGGTGGGACGTGTTTGAAGGGAGTTAGGAATATCAAATTAATTTTTTTACCACGAAGACACAAAGGCACTAAGAATATTAAATAAAATAACCTGCTGATTTTCAATATTTTATATTGAATTTTGTTTTATAAAATATGCCGTAGGCATTAAATATTGGTAGAAAAAATCAGTACACACTACTCACACGAATCCCGTTAGGGATTGAATATTAACTTAATAAATATGATGGTTAGATTTTGGCAAATTGCCGCAGGCGATAATAAGAATAAGAATGATTTCTCTCTTTGGGAATATTTTGTAAAAAATAACCGTATCTGTGTAAAATATGAAAAAGTTGATACAGACTTACAAAAACATAGTTTCATCAGTAAGGAGGCATTTGATATATTCTTGAAAGACAAGTGCGGAAGTGATGGATTAAAAAAGAATGAACTTTGGAAATTCTTTCAAGAAGTACAAATTGGTGATTTAATAATAGTTACCAGAGGACATTCTACCTATTTAGGATTAGGCTTGATTACATCAAATTATCAATTTGATAATTTAGGATTTAAGAATTATAAGCATTTTAGAGACATACAATGGGTTGATACAGAAAAAGATGAAGTTAATAATTGGTCACATTCAACCACAACAAGGGAAATAAGAGATTCAGAAAAAGGGCATGAAAGTATTATTGCTTTTATAAATAGTAAAATGATGAAAATAAGTATCAAGAACTTACAAAATATTCATGAAAAAATAGCACAAAACAATAGCTTAACGACCGAAGAACAAGATGAAATTATGGGTCTTGAAGGCAAATTAAAGGAACAGTGGAAACTTCATCGCTATATAGAAAGGGATTATAGACTCGTTTATGAGTACAAAAAAAGACACGTAAATGCTGACACAAAATGTGCTGGTTGTCTAAAAACTTGTGCTGATTATTATAAAGAAATCAAACCAATCAATTTCTTCGAATTACACCACTTAGTACCACTTGCGGAAAGGAAAGCAGTAGAAAGTTCAATTACACAGGGGAAAGATGTAATTCTATTATGTCCAAACTGTCATACAGCAATACATAGGCTATTGATAAAGAATAAATTAAAAGAAATGAGTATAGAAGATTTTAGGAAATACGTTCAATCCCGTAGGGATTAAATACTTTGCATGACAATTATTTGCTACCAATATTCAATCCCTAATGGGATTATAAATACTTGAATATAAACAATCAACAACAAGCAACCAACAACTAACTATTTATCTAACAACCAACTATTTAACTATCAAACTATTCAACTATTTACACCAAAAAAAGACCATGAAACTCATACAACAGACCAAATTGTTTTTCAAAGAGGGAAATTCCGACAAGGTATATGAAATTGACTTGTGCGAAGTCGGTGCAAACTTGTTTGTCGTGAATTTTCGCTATGGCAAGCGAGGCAGTACACTCAAAGACGGCACCAAAACGCCTGCGCCTGTGGACAGAGAAACGGCGGAGCGGCTCTTTGAGGCTTTGGCGGCGGAAAAGCGCAAGGGCGGGTATCAGTCTGAGGCAGAGATGTTTCAGGTCTTGCCTGTGCTTACCAATACCGCGCCTAATTCGGTGGAAGGTGTGCTTTTGCAACGCCTTCAAAATGCGATAGATAACAACAATACTTTCAAAACCAATTGGGCTACGGGTAGGGTGGCATGGCGTGTGGGAGAGTTGAAGTTTTTGGAGGCAGTGCCGTACCTGATTCGCTTGGTAGAAAAAGGGGACGCTTTGCAACGCTATGCTATTTTATGGGCTTTGGCGAGGTGCGCGGACGAGCGCGCGATTCCTACTTTTCATGCGTATTTTTCTAATTCAAAGTACCCTGCTAACGTGCGAAAAATAGCCACCGAAGGGCTTTTGAGGGCTTTGAAAGGAGAAGAAAAAGCAAAATTCTTGGCAAGTTTAATAGAAAAATTGCCCGAAGAGTTAAAGATATATATTGCTAACAATCAAGTAGATGAATTAAAAAGTGCAGTCATTTTGCGTTTGCAAGAAAAGCAAACAGAGTATCAATTTTTTGAGAACCTCTATGCCGTAGCAAGTGAATTGCCTTTGGTGCAAAAGGCAGTGGCGGCAGGTTTGACAACTATTGCACTACGACCGCCTCATTTTAGGCACGTGCGCTCTATTTTCAAAACGGCAGAACTACGCGATGACGCACAGGTTTTGGGAATTTTGGCGTATCTTTTTGAGAAAACACCTGAAATGTATAAAGGGCTGAAATACAGCATAGATACAGAAGAAGACTATGGCGAGTGGTATTACAGAAAGTACATTCCAGAACTAAATGAAGTGGTAAATGTAAAAAAAGAACTTAAAAATAAGAATGCAAGGATTGCCTTTTCGGACAGTACAAAGGCTTATCTGGTGAGGCGAAACTTGCGGAATCTGACCAAAACAGGGCAAACAGATGGCAATGCCTACGTAAAGTTAGCAACGGCAACCCTCTTGCAGTACAAACCAACGGACTACACTTCACCGTACTCAAAATCAGCGGGTTATGCAGATTATCAGCGAAATTTGCGAAAGTACAAGCACATCATTACTGATTTTCCAGCTTTCTCCAAATGCGTTTTATTAAACCAAATTTTATTTGGAAACAATCCTACGCTGGAACTGAACGCACACAAAACGGAGTGGAAAAACAAAGAAAAGCGCGAAGTCCTCACTGACAGTTGGTATTACAGCAGTACAGATGACGCGCAAAGTTTTCAATCTCAACCAGATAACGATTCTATCTTTGTGGCGGCTCTTTCTTGGGTAAAGGAATTGTTCAGTGCAACGCCAAGTAGCAGGGCAGAA
>JALOMS010000415.1 GCA_025455345.1 Thermoflexibacter sp.
AAAACACTTAATTTATCTTCTTTGGAATTACAAATAATCCCTAAAGAAGTTTTCCATCGTTCATCTATACAAAGTATAAATCTTAGTTCAAACCAAATCTCAGATATTTCAGGCTTAATCGTATTGGGAGATTTAGAGAGTTTATATTTAACTGATAATCAAATTACGCAGATTCCTGTGAGTTTTTTTTCAAATAAAAACTTCCCCAAACTTAAAAACCTTTCTCTCAAGGGAAACCCAATCAATAATATTCCTCCTGAGATTTTTAATAAAGACGGAAATGTTTTAGAAGAAGTCCGCAACTACTTTATTGCTCTTGAGCAAGGTGGAACTGTATTGAATAATCAAGCAAAAGTAATACTTTTTGGGAATAGCCAAGCTGGAAAAACGACTTTATACAAGCAATTGAAAGACAATGTTTTTGATGAAGCAATCGAAAGCACACATGGCATTTTATTGGATAAGTGGGAAATAGACACAAAAGATTTTCCTCCAGCATTTAGAGCTAAAATGGAACAAATAATAGTAAATATAAAAACAGAAATAGAAGAAAATCCAGAAAAATATCATAACAAGGAAATTCCATCTATACCTGAAAATGTTATTTTAAGTGTTTGGGATTTTGGAGGACAAGAGTATTACCATGCTACACATCGTTTATTTTTGAATAGTAATGCTTTTTATTTGCTGGTTTGGGAAACAGAAACCAATCAATACAAAAAATTTATAGACAAAGATGATTTTCCACAAGAAAATCAACACAAAGATAATTGGGAAGATAGTATTCACTTTTATACGGAAGGAGAAAATACCACTTTGTCTGTCCAAAATAAAGTAAAGAATAAAGACGATTGTAAAATAGGAGGAAAAAACTATAAAATCGCTTGGAGGCAAAAAGGGAATGAGGATAGTATAAAAGAACATCAACTTGATGCAAATAAACTAAAAAAAGCAATTTTTGATGAACTTACCAATTTAGAATACTTAGGAAAGCCTTTCCCAAGAATTTATGACGATATACGTCAAGATTTAGAAAAAAAAGCAAACAACTTTTTGACCTTTGAAATATATCATAAAATCTGTAACAAGTTAGATAAGACTCCACAAAAAATAATGAGTGATGAAAGTCAAATCAGAGATTTAACTACTTTTCTCCACAATATTGGTGTATTGATTTGCTATTCTTTTGATAAAAATTGTCCTGAAGAAATCAAAAACTATATTTTTATCAAACCCCAATGGGTAACAGACATGATTTACCAAATTTTAGATAAAGATGTATTCAAAAATAATGGAGAGTTTGATAAACTTCATGTAGAAGAAAAAGCCCGAAATAGTGGAGTAAGTGCAGAAACTTGGATTAGTTTGATGAAGAAATTTGAACTTATTTTTGAAATTAAGAAAAATGAAAAAACTTTATATATTGCTCCTCAATATTTGCCTTTGGAGTGTCTGCAAAAAGAGGAATTGGCTTGGGCATTAGACCCTAAACCATCTCATTGTTTTACCTTATATTTCCCCAAATTTTTGCCCAAAAGCCTATTCCTCCAATTTATTGCTCATTATGGTTCTCAGAATGTGAAGTATCTGTATTGGAAAAATGGTTTAGTTTTAAAACATCATGGATTTACAGTTTTTGCTAAATGTGATTATGAAAACCGCAAAATTTCTGTTGCAGTGCAGAATAAAGCCACTAAAACAGTACGAGAAATTTACCAATGGTTTAAAGGCAAAATCAATCAGGAAGCAGAAATTTCAATAAATAAAAGTGAATTTGAAAAGATAGACACTATTTTAAACGTCAAATATAGAACTGTTTATCAAAAAGATTATTGGTTTATATTTGGAGAAGATGGTTTGACCCAAGAGCAACAAGCTATTTTAAATTTGATAGATGAGGCTAAGATTTATGAGGTTTTTACGGAATTTGATAAGTTAGGAGTTAAAACACCCGAATATATTAATTTGAAAACCGAGTTTATTTCTGGTAAAACAACAATTGATTTTTATGATAGATTAAAGGTTTTCGTAAGAAAACTATAAATAAAAAAAACAAAGGATTTGATTGACTTAGTTTTCTACAAAAGTAAGAAAAAGGTGTGAAATTCAAGCGAAAAAATAAATAAAAAATGAGGAAAGTGAATAAGAATTGAAAAAAGAAGAAAAACATCATACGATTTTTGTTAGCTCTAATTGCAAATTCTGACTAACGAGAGGAACAAGACAAAGATTTAGGGGAGTGCTTGCGAAGTGCAAAATATCACAATGAGAATGATTCAAAAAAGTATTTATTTACTTTACTTGAATGAAAATGGATAAGAAATTAGAAATTTAGGTAAAACGGTTGATATTTTTTATTTTAATAGCTTAACTTACAACAAATTACCTCATATACTTCTTTGTAATCTCTGATAGCAATATGGGCTTGTTTCTCAAAAATCTCAAAAGGAGTTTGGGTAAGTTGGTGGCGTTCATTGCGTTTGGTTTGTAAGATACCATGCCACATTTGGATAGTACCTGCCTGCGTGGTGTAGCTCAACCAAACCATCAATACCGAGTGTTCGGGTATTTGCTCCTCAAAATGATTAAAAAAGTCTATTTCTTGGTATCGCATTAACCTATTGTTGTGGTTTTGAATTTTTTTTCTTTCTTTTTCTTCGTAACAAAAGGAACAAATTCCTACCCTGAATTCTTCTTGAATCCGCTCGCGGCACGCCAAGCACCGCATTTCTTTTGTTGTAAGTGCAAATCCGCTCATTACTATTGGGGGGGTTAAAAGTTTTAAACTCAATCAAACATGGTTTTACTCATTTGTCAGACACTTTAAAAGTGTCTGACAAGTTTTTGACCTAAAACCAATTATTTTTTAGAATAAACAAAGTAAAAAACTTCTAAGGAAAGAAAAAATGACATAAATCATTCTTGTTGTTTTTTCAAAACTATTTATATTCTGTTTAGTTTTTTCAGTGTTATTACAATAGCTCGTAGAAATGAGCAACAAGACAATAAGATTTCAAATCAAGCGACTGACATGAACCTATTACAACAGCCTTTTCCTTTACAAAAAGACCGCAAAACGCAAATTATCTCAACTACCCTACTAAGTATAGGCATATTCTTTATTCTATTTGTGTTCCAACCTTTTGGCATTTCTTTGTTGCCAGCTCCCACCATTTTCCCTGTCGTTTTGGGGTATGCCATTCTTTGCTTCTTGGTCGTGATTTTCAATAGATTACCTTTAATGGGCTTTTTTCCAAAACTTTTTGAGGAAACCAATTGGAAAGTTTATAAGGAAATAATTTGGTACTGCTATAATATTTTTTCCGTGGGGATAGCTAACTTCTTGTATAGCTATTGGTTGGGGTTCTTTTCGCTTCACGTTGATAATATTTTGCGAATGTTATTCATCACTTTTTTAGTAGCAATTCTACCAATGATTATACTTATTTTTATAAGATACAACTACTTACTAAACAGAAATTTAAAACACGCAATCGCTTTCAATCAAGCGTTTCAGCACTATCACAAACAGCACGAACTTTCCTCCGTGCAAGAAACAAGCACACAAAACTTACCTACACAAGTGATTTTAAACTCGGAAGAGAAAAGCGGAAATCTTAGCTTAGATATTTCTCAACTGCTTTATATAGAGGCAGATGACAATTATTTGGAAGTGGTTTATACGCAAGAAGGGAAAATCCAAAAAAGCATTTTGCGAAATACTTTGAAAAACATGGAATCTACATTGCTTGCCTACGAAGAAATTTTCCGTTGTCATCGCTCTTATTTGGTAAACCTGCAAAATGTAGAAGAAATCACAGGTAATTCGCAAGGATACCGCCTTGTTTTCAAAAATACCGATTTTCAAGTTCCCGTGGCGCGGAGCGCGGTAAAGGAATTGAAAGAAAAAATGCAGCAGCAAAAGTGATTTCGAGGTACGCATTTCACCCCAAAATATACTTTTTGCCCCACCAAAGCCTACTTTTACCCCAATCTTATGCCCCTTACCCCTTTATTTTGGAGTAGAAAAAAAGTCTATTTTACTTTGCTATCATAAAATTTAAAACCAAATAAAACCAATATGGAACTTGTTAGCAAAGTATCTTTAATCATACATATCATTGCTGGTTTTACAGCATTAGCAACGGGCGCAGTCGCTATTTTTACAAAAAAGGGTGGCAAAGCGCACACTTCCGCAGGGAAAATTTACTATTGGGCAATGACCTTAGTGGCAATCACCGCGCTTATTCTTTCTTTGTATAAAAACATTATTTTCTTGCTTTTAATTGCTATTTTTAGCTATTACCTTACTTTCACGGGGTACAGAAGCCTGAAAATCAAACTTTTGAAAGAAGGCGAGGGCGTAAAAGCACTGGATTGGGGTATTTTGGTAGTCAGCACTATCACAAGTTTGGTAATGATTGGCATGAGTTTGGCGCAAATGCTTCCGCTCCCACAGGCGGTAGGTTTGTTTGGCGTAAGTTTATTGATATTATCGGTGGACGATTATTTATTTTTTACCAAAAAGAAAGCAGAAAAACAGCAGTGGCTATACCGCCACATTAGGCGTATGTGTGGAGCGTATATTGCCACTTTCACTGCATTTTTGGTAGTGAATATAGAAACTAACCCTGCTTACTTGGGGTGGATTTTGCCCACTGTCATAGGTACTCCACTGATTGCGTACACCATTCGTACCTACAAAAAGAAATTTCAAAAGGCATAAGCAGCTAAAACCTATGCGATTCCTCCTAATTGGAATAGCTTGTCGGTCAGCACTTGCCATTCAAACTTTTTCTTTTCTGATGGGAAATTTCTTTTTTAATAAATTGTAGTTAAATAGTTTGATAGTTAAAATACAAGTTTGGTTGAAAGTTCAATGTTCTCTACTGGTGCAAGCGTAACGCTTGCACCTAAAAAGATTCAAGGCTGAGCCTTGAACCAGTAAAAATCATTCACTCC
>JALOMS010000416.1 GCA_025455345.1 Thermoflexibacter sp.
AGAACATCGTAATCAAGTCCACTCCACATAGCGAAAAGAAAAAAGAAGATGATGATGACAAGGAAATTTTTATTAAAAATGCCTTCTTTTTAGAAACCTCTAAGGATAAAAATCTAACTGCACAAAAGAAAAACGAATTAGAGAAAATAAAACAAGAGCCTGAAGTTATCAAAGCTAAACTGCCAGGGTTAAAGGTATTGGATAAAATAGACCTTGATGCCAAAAAAACAACGAAATTTGAACAAAAGCCTTCTCAACTTCCTAATAATAAACAAAACATTGCCCATAAGGAGAATCTTAATTTTCAAGAAAAACCCTTCCCAAAGGAAGAAGTAATAAAAACGAATGAGATTGTAGAACTCAATCATGATACACTTAACAATGAACAAACGTATCATCAACAAGTGCTTCAAAAAGAATCAGAGAACCAACCTCTCTCTGAACAACAAACTCCTATCCTTGATACTAATAATAACACCAATACAGTAGAAACTATCGCTGAACCTACTCAAAAAATCCAGGTGGAAAAGACCATAAAACAACCAAATATAGAATTTGATGATACAAAAATCGTAGTATCAGATTTCCCAACTGTTCAGCTTTCTTCTCTCGATGATACCACAAATGTAGAGTTTTTGACTATCGGAGATGAAGATAATTTCGATAACGTAGCTACCGAAGAAATGGAAAAAGACCTCATCACCGAGAATGATGTAAGAAATACTACCACTGTATCAGATATGGTAAAAGCCTCTAAAAACAACAAAAAGAAAGGCGTTGAGCTAATAGAGGAACCAGAAGTTACGAGTAATACACAGCTAATAGAGGCAAAAGCACAAGCACTACCCGGACTCAAAATATTAGGTAAAATAGAATTGCCAGACCCAAGAGGCGCAAAGAAAAAACAAAAACCCGTAGCCTCTTCTGACGATCATCTTTCCAAAGACAAACGCAAACGCAAACGTAAGCGCAAAGATAGAGACCGCAACAATACAGGCGACAAACCTCAACAACAGCCACAACAAGACCAAGTTAAGAGAGATGAGCCTAAAAAAGATGCCAAAGGCAATCATAACAATAACAATATCAATAGGCACACAGGCAATAATAACAACAACAATAATAAAAACAGTAACAATAATAATAACTCCAATAACAAACAAAATAATAACAATAGTCCTAATAACAAACAAAATAATAACAATAGTCCTAATAACAAACAAAATAACAACAGCAACAACAACAATAATAACAGCAACAATAATAACAGCAATAATAATAACAACAGACATAGGAACAAACCTATCAGAGATGAAATCTCAGATAAAGAAATCCAAGACAAAATAAAGAATACACTTGCGATTCTCAATACAAATAATAAAGGCGGAAAACAAACTATTGGGAGAAAACAAAAGAAAGCAAAAGTTCGCGATGCCAATGCACGTAACCAACAACTCTTGCAAGCAGACCAAGATAGGAAATTGGTAAAAGTAGCAGAATTCATTTCTGCAAATGATTTGGCTAATTTGTTAAGTGTATCTGTCAATGAAGTGATTTCCAAATGTCTATCTTTTGGAATGTTTATCGCTATTAACCAAAGATTAGACGCTGAAGCCATTACGTTTATTGCCGATGAGTTTGGTTATGAAGTGGAGTTTATCTCTGCCGCACAAGACGATGTCCAACTCGAACAAGAAGATAAAGAAGAAGATTTGGCTACTCGTGCGCCCATCGTTACAATCATGGGACACGTGGACCATGGAAAGACCTCTTTGCTTGACTATATACGCAAAAGTAACATCACTCAAGGCGAAGCAGGTGGTATTACACAACACATAGGAGCTTATGATGTAGTTACCAGTAGCGGAAAACGAATTACTTTCTTAGATACTCCCGGACACGAAGCATTTACTGCGATGAGAGCAAGAGGTGCGAAATTAACAGATATTGCAGTAATTGTAGTTTCTGCTGATGATAGCGTAATGCCTCAGACCATCGAAGCTATCAATCACGCCCAGATTGCCGCCGTACCTATGGTATTTGCAATTAATAAAATAGATAAAGCTGATGCCAATCCAGCCAAAATTAAAGAGCAATTGGCAAATATGAATATATTAGTAGAAGATTGGGGGGGAAAATACCAGTGCCAAGAAATTTCTGCAAAGAAAGGCATAGGTATCGAAGATTTGTTAGAGAAAATACTCTTAGAAGCTGAGTTCCTCAACCTGAAGGCGAATCCATCAAAAAATGCTTCAGGCACAGTCGTAGAGGCTTCTTTGGACAAGGGCAAAGGCTATTTGGCTACTATTCTTGTACAGACAGGTACGCTCAAAGCAGGAGATATGGTCTTAGCTGGCTCTCACTATGGTAGAGTCAAAGCAATGTTAGACCATCGTGGCAAAAAACTACCTAAAGCTGGTCCTTCCATGCCTGTCCAAATTCTTGGCTTGAATGGTGCGCCTCAAGCAGGTGATAAATTTAATGTTACCACAGAAAGAGAAGCCAAAGAAATCGCGACCAAGCGCGACCAAATTCTTAGAGAGCAAAGCATTAGAGCTATCAAAAGAACTACTTTACAAGAATTAGGTCGTCGTATAGCTTTAGGACATAAGCACCTAAATATCATCGTCAAAGCTGATGTTGATGGCTCCGTAGAGGCTTTATCAGACTCATTACTCAAACTTTCTAAAGAAGAAGTAGAAGTACAAATCATTCATAAAGGAGTTGGTCAAATTTCTGAAGCAGATGTTACCTTAGCCACTGCCGCAGACGCAATCATCATTGGTTTCCAAGTCCGTCCTTCGCCTAACGCTCGCAAATTAGTAGAAAAAGAAGGCGTAGAAGTTCGTCTATACTCCATCATATACGACGCAATTAATGACGTAAAAGATGCCTTAGAAGGAATGCTTGCCCCAACCATTGAAGAAGTTATTCTGGGTAATGCAGAAGTAAGAGAAGTGTTCAAAATCAGTAAGATAGGCATGGTTGCTGGATGTTATATTACAGAAGGAAGCATCAAAAGGAATGCGAAAGTAAGATTGATTAGGGATGGCATAGTGATTTATGGCGGAGGCGAAAATAGCAATGGCGAAATCAGTGCATTAAAGCGTTTCAAAGATGATGTCAATGAAGTAAAAACAGGTTTTGAATGTGGTATGAGCCTGAGAAACTTCAATAATATCCAGGTAGGTGATGTCATTGAGGCTTATGAACAAAAAGAAGTTAAACGAAAGCTATAAATTTTTATCATTGGGGAGGTTGTCCAAAAGTACCAAATTTTTAGATTAAGGGCTTTTTGGATAACCTCTTTTAGTTATGTCTTCAATATAGTGGATTATTACATCTAATTCTTCAGGGTGAAACCATTTTATCTCATTATCTTTTCTAAACCAAGTTAATTGTCTTTTAGCGTATCTCCGACTATTTCGCTTGAGTAGTCTTATCGCTTCCTCCCAATCATAATGCCCATCTAAAAATTCAACAATCTCTTGATAACCAACTGTCTGCATAGCATTTTTATGCCTATATGGATATAAACTTTTTACCTCATCTAATAATCCTTGTTCTATCATTACATCTATCCGTTTTTCTATTCTCTCATATAATTCTTCTCGTGGGCGGTCTAAACCTATCTTGATAATTTCAAAGGGTCGCTTATTATCTTGAGAGGACTCTGTAGATTGATTTCTAAACGAAGAATAGGATTGGTTGGTTGTCCTAATTACCTCCAAAGCACGCAATATTCGCTGAGAATTGGCTTTATCTACTTGATAGTAATATACTTCATCTTTTTGTTTTAGCTCTTCTAATAAAGTAGCTAAGCCCTCACTTACAAGTTCTTTTTGTAAGTTTTGGCGAGTTTCCATCTCTATTTCTGGCATAGTATCAAAGCCCTCACATACAGCCTTGATATATAATCCAGAACCACCAGTCAAGATTGCTATATCTTTATTTTTGAAAATATGTGCTAAGGTAGTAAGGGCATCTTTCTCAAACTGTCCAGCATTATATTCTTGTGCGATATGATGTGAGTTAATGAAATAATGTTTTATCAACTGAAGTTCTGACCAGTTGGGTTTTGCCGTACCTATATTCATCTCAATATAGAATTGGCGAGAATCGGCAGAAATAATTTCAGTATCAAAGTATTGGGCTACTTTGATAGCAATTTCTGTTTTTCCTACGGCGGTTGCACCTACTAATGAAATAAGATATTTTGTTCTCATTTTCCTACACTGCCAAATGAAATTCTACTACTGCATTTAGGTTTGATTGACACTTATTGATTCCCCTTTTCCATTTCCCTTACTATTTTCATAGTTTCTACGCTGACCGTACAGACCTTTTGCAGTAGGTCAATGACTTGCGCCTTGTAGTCGGCAAAGCGGTAGGTATTGAACTTCTCTGCTATAGTAGAGTCGGAAGGCTTGCTTTCCTTGTACTGGTCAAGTACCCACTCTAAGGCAGAGCGATTGCCGAGCTTGTACTCCCAAGCCTCCGCAGGTATGCCTTGTAAAGTGATAGTTTCGTCTATGTAAATCTCTCCTAATTCCTTATTTGCCTTTAACTTAGTTTTGGGTACAGCAGTTCCACTTCTTTGAGAAGTGGAACTATTATTGTTTTTTAACTCATAACTCACAACTTCTAACTCATAACTTTCTATGGTTTCATATCCCAAATGCAAGTCCATCAATGCTTTACCCCAACTTGCCCACTGCCAAAAGTCAGGATAAAGTGGGATACGTGGGAAATCTCGTTTTAAATTTTGTTCGTATTTTGCTCTATATTTTGGATGGTGGAGAACGGCATAAACATAATGAAAAATATCCTGTTTAGATATTCCACTTCTCAAAGAAGTGGAATATCTCTCTTCAAACAAAGCCAATGCCCAATCCGTAATATTTTCTTTCCTCTCTCCATTTTCGTAGCGGTAGAGGGGAAGGCA